>JAILEJ010000420.1 GCA_024688095.1 Butyrivibrio sp. | reverse complement strand
GTGGATTTCTTGCGCTGGATAAAAATGACGATGGAAAGATAAACGATGGAGCGGAACTTTTTGGTACTAAATCAGGAGATGGATTCAGTGACTTAGCTGAATATGATGAAGATAGTAATGGCTGGATAGATGAAAATGATTCTATCTTTTCAAAGTTGAAGGTTTGGACTAAGGATGAAAATGGTAATGATAAGCTTCTTAAATTGAAAGAAGCAGATGTTGGCGCCATTTATCTGGGAAATGCCGACACTGAATTTTCATATAAAGACATGGCTGGCGAAACCAATGGAGTACTTCGCAAAACAGGCATTTATCTTAAAGAAAGCTCTGGTGCAGCTGGGACGGTAGCGCATGTTGATTTAGCACTATAGGTCGTCCCGTCTCGATTTACATGCCCGATAACTAAAATAGGCAACATCGCAATTGCGATGTTGCCTATTTTAATCATCGAGCGCGAGACGGGACTCGAATATTGGGTGTGTTCGCAAACACTAGTAAAAAGGAGGTTTGCAGGACTGTCGTTTTAATCTGTACCCCTTTTGTACCCCTATATTGAATCCATATATAAAGGTATTATCAATAATAAGTTTTTCAGATATCTCGTTATGGGATAGTGGTTATCTGTGCAAATTCAAATTTAATAATTTTTTAGGCTTATTGTTTATAGTATTCTTCTATGCCATGGAATTCCTCCACAGTAAGGCAATCATCATTTAATTCAAAAGGATGTTTACCATCATTTATCATAATAAATTTGTTTTCAGCATCCCATGTGAAATCGATTGTATCTTGTCCATTATAAACGCCAGTTCCATCAGAATTGAATGTATAAGAAACTTCGTAAGAGATCTCTTTACCTTCAATCTCTTCAGTAAATATAGCAGAATACGTTCCATCTGGACCATCTAAAAAAATTGCATCTTCTGGCTGTTCTGAATCACTGGTCTGTGATGTTTCAGAAGTATCATATGTAGTATCTGTTGTATTTTCATCTACAACTACATCTTCAGTTGGATTGTCAGGAATCTGACTCTCTTTTGTATCAGTGCCGCAGCCCACTAATCCCATGCTGCAAACTAATAATGCAACCACTAATATTTTTCTCATTATTTATCCCCCTTTTGACAAGTAAATACACGTGCTGTGTACCAGATTTTATTATATCTTTTACTCTATAAATTCGCCACACATTTAGGTACTATGTTTATTAATATTTTTTTAATGTTCCAAAAATCTACAAAGATTTTCTAAAGAGCAGAGTGTCACTGCTTGCGCTTACCATCTGAATATTTTATTATATTAATAATTCAAATATACAAATTTAAATAATTATCCATTTAAATTTGTGCAACTAAAAATTTATATAATGTATGGAGGAATTTATGAAAAAATTATTATTAACAGGTTTTATTTTATTGGCAATAACTCTTAATCCAATAATTTCATGTGCTGAAGAGAGCGACTCTGCTGAAGAAACATATTCTATGCAGGAATTTGAAGAAGTAATAGAAGTAATCAATAATATGTCTTTTTCAGATAATCAAGTAGTAAATGTAAATAATGAGTGGATTATTCAGTCGACTGTTGAACCAATATATTCAGTTAATAGTGTATATTCTGACACAAAATCGTTTACTCATTCATTAAGGGTTACTCGATGGGGACAAAAAAAAGAAGCATTCACAGTTCATCAAACTGTATCATTTGTGATTAATGATGAAAATAACACTGTAAAAATTACATCATATAAATCTTCTTGTCAGATGACATTAAAAGATTTTACATATTCAGTTTTGCAGGCTGATACAATTAATAACTCATTTCCAGATTATTGTGCCACAGGCAGAGCCTGTTATCGAGTTTCATCATACAAAGAAGGTGGATATGTAAACGTATATCCAAAGGCTTCTGTATTTAGAACTGGAAATGTTGATTTCGAATGTCCTTGTTTTTAATAAAACGCTATGAAGAAATGTCAAATACTAGTATTTAATATAATAGTTTTATTTAGTGCATTTTCTATTACAAACTGTGGTAAGGAAACAAATCCTGTAATTGAAGAAGAATTATTAATTGATTCCGACAGTTTTCATGATGATGCCTCAATAAAAAATCAAAAGAAATGTTTTTACGACGAAAAAAACCTTGAAGAGCTATTGAGCAATTATTATGAAAACTCTGCGTTTGATGTAGTCATTACAATGGATGAAAATAATATATATACTGATGTCGCCATTAAGTATACTCTTCCTGATGGAATCGATATATGTGCCAGTGATCAATCTAATTGGATATCATATATAACAACTGAATTTTCAAATGAATACGTAAATGTCTCTTTTCTTAATAATAGTTCCGAATGCCAATAAGAATATCAATGTCATTTTATTTAGCGGATATATTGGAGAAGTTAACAGTGAAGTTGTAATTCTACTTATGAATAAAAGGCCTTTTTGATTAGGATATATTATCAAAAAGGCCTTTTATTACAGTATATTGAACATGAGATAACCCCTAAAAGGAGACTTTCCAAAATAGTGTCAACTTTTCTTTTTCTTTGAATTCTTTCGTTGCTTTACAGCTGCCTGATAATTTCTAGATTTAAGCATAATACTTCTCAATGCATCTTTTTGTTCTTGAGACAATGCGGATTGCGGAATATTATGAACCTTGCATGTTAGTGCAATAAAGCTCTTCGACAAATCTTCATCATAACAATTAACCGCATCCAATCTTTGAAGGAAGAAATCTTTGAAAGAAGTGTCT
>JAILEJ010000308.1 GCA_024688095.1 Butyrivibrio sp. | reverse complement strand
CAAAAAAGAGCTTTCGTATAGATTATAACCTCTAACGAAAGCTCTTTCTATTTTTATTATTATTTATTCATTAACACTAATGAGTTCAATTTCAAAATTTAATGCCTTTCCAGCAAGCTCATGATTAGCATCAAGTGTTATTGTATCTTCTGTAAGAGCCTTAACTGTAACAGGGAATGCTCCTCCCATTGTATTCTGAAGATATACCTGCTGACCAAGACTAAGGTTCTCAGAACCTGGCAGCTCAGCTATCTTAAGATTTAATACTCTTTCAGGATCATATTCACCATAAGCTTCATTTGGTTCAAGATGTACATTTACCTTCTGACCAACTTCCATATCAACTACAGCCTTATCAAAACCGGCAATCATCATTCCTGCTCCACTTATAAACTCAAGTGGTTGCTGCCTATCATAAGAAGAATCAAATTTGGTTCCATCATCAAGTGTTCCTGTATAATGAACGCTTACATTCTTTCCGGCATTCTTTCCTTCAAGAATAATTTCAGGAGTATGGCATCCGCCACATCCACCGCCGCAGTTTCCGCAGCCTTCTTCTCCATCCTCATCATGATGTCCACATGAGTGGCCTTCCTCATGATGATGCTCATGATCATGGTGATCACAATTAACACCTTTAGATTCAAGCTCACCTCTAAGATAAGCATCAACAGCTTCATCAGCATTTCCCTGTGCACCAGAAACAACCTCTAATCCAGCTGCTTTAAGTGCATTCTTTGCTCCTTCACCCATTCCTCCACAAATCAGAAGATCAATATCCTTATCTGCAAGAAGTCCTGCAAGTGCCTCATGTCCAAGTCCATCATTTCCTATTACCTGACTTGAAACAACTTTATTATCCTCTACTTCATACACTTTAAACTCTTCTGTTTTGCCAAAGTGCTGAAATACATCTCCGTTTGAATATGTTACTGCAATTTTCATTTTAATTCTCCTAAATCTACTCTCATACATCGTTGTCAAAAGTGGCATTTAAAAACCCACTTAATAAATATAACATGAACCATCATTTGAAAAAAGTGATTTTATCACAAAAGTCCTTTTTTACTTATCTTTAAGCCTTCTCCTTTAAAATATTTAATTAGGCTTTTTCATAAAAAAAACAGTTCTGTCTTCTTATATAAGCCGACAGAACTGTTATATTTAAATCATTTTTATCCCTTTACCGCTCCGATCATTACGCCTTTTTCAAAGTATTTCTGAATAAAAGGATAAACGCAAAGGATAGGAAGAGTTGATACAATGATGATTGCATATTTTACCTGGTCGGCACTAGACTGACCATAACCACCCTGTACTCCACCATTACCATTGGCAAACGCCTGATTCAAAAGAAGTATTTCTCTAAGCACTATCTGAAGCGGAGCATTTTCAGCCTTACTGTTGTAAATCAAAGCATTGAAATAATCATTCCAATGGAATACTGCATAGTATAATCCAAGTACAGATATTACTGCTTTTGAAAGGGGCAACACCACTGTAGAGAAGTATTTAAAATGTGTGCATCCGTCAAGAATTGCGGCCTCATACAAATCTTCAGGAATAGAGCTTTGCATAAATGTTCTACATATTATGAGGTTGTAAGTATTAATTGCAACAAATATGATCATTATTGTCTTAGTTGAAATTAGACCAAGTGATGATACTGTCATATATGTAGGAACAAGACCACCATTAAAGAACATTGTAAATACAAAATAAAACATAAGTACATTTCTTGCCATAAAGTCTTTTCTAGAAAGCGCATATCCGGCAGGAAGTGTGATAACCATATTTAAAATTGTTCCAACAACAACATACAAAATAGTATTTCCATATCCAACCCATATTCTGGTATCCTGGAATATCTGTTCATATCCGTAAAATCTTATATCCTTTGGTAAAAAAGTTACCGCTCCTATATTTACCAGATTACTATTACTTATTGATGCAATTACTACAAAATATAAAGGATAAGCAATAATAACAAAAATCAGAATACTAAGTATAATTACTGCTGCACCAAAGATTCTATCTGATAGGTTCCTTGTTTTGATTGTGGAACTCTGACTAATAGCT
>JAILEJ010000331.1 GCA_024688095.1 Butyrivibrio sp. | reverse complement strand
TTCCGAAGTGTCAAAGATTGGCAATAAAAATGATATAGTCTAAAAGAAATGAGGTAGTAAAAGAATGGCAATGCAGTCAGGCTTTATTAAGCGTATTAGAGATATTATGCGTATGGATGCCGGTATTAATGGTGACGCACAGAGAATTGAACAGATGGTATGGATTTTATTCCTTAAGGTGTACGATTCAAAAGAGGAAGACTGGGAGATAAATGAAGATAATTATACATCAATAATTCCAGAAGACCTTAGATGGAGAAATTGGGCAGTCCCAGATGTTAACGGTCATGCAATGACAGGAGATGAGCTTCTTGATTTTGTAAACAATAAGCTTTTCCCTACACTTAAGAATCTTTCCGTGGATCCTTCAACTCCTGTAAAGAAAGCTATTGTAAAATCCACATTTGAAGATGCAAACAACTATATGAAAGACGGAGTATACCTTCGTCAGGTCATTGATGTAATTAATGAGATAGAATTTGATGATGTAAAGGAAAGCCATGCCTTTGGATTTGTTTATGAAGAAATCCTTCGTGACTTGCAGGCTGCCGGATCTTCCGGTGAGTTCTATACTCCGAGAGCTGTTACTGATTTTATGGCTCTTATGATTAAACCGAAACTTGGAGAGAAGATGGCTGACTTTGCCTGCGGTACAGGAGGCTTTATCACATCATGGCTCGGACAGCTTCAAAAGCAGGTAACAGATACAGAAGCACAGAAACAGTTTGATGATAGTATCTATGGTATTGAAAAGAAGCCTTTTCCGTATCTACTTTGTGTTACCAACATGCTTCTTCATGATATTGAAGTTCCAAACATCTATCACGATAATTCACTTAGAAGAAACCTTCTTGATTACACAGAAGATGATAAGTTTGATGTAATCCTTATGAATCCTCCATATGGAGGACATGAAGATAAGTCCATTCAGGGATTTTTCCCGGATGACCTTGCATCTTCTGAAACAGCCGATCTCTTTATGTCAGTTATAATGTATCGTCTGAAGAAGAATGGAAGGGCTGCTGTTGTTGTTCCTGACGGATTCCTTTTCAGCCTTGATAATGCAAAGGTTGCTATTAAGACAAAGCTCCTTACAGAATTCAATTTGCATACCGTTATCAGATTACCGGGATCTGTATTCAGTCCTTATACTTCAATATCAACGAACCTTTTATTCTTTGATAATACCAAGCCTACGACTGAAACATGGTTTTATAGAGTTGATATGCCTTCTGATAGAAAGCATTTCTCAAAGACTAAGCCCATGGAGCTTAAGCACTTTGATGATTGTATTGCTTGGTGGAATGACAGAAAAGAGATCATGCTTGAAGATGGGCCAAAAGCTCAAAAGTTTACAGCAGATTTTCTTCTGAATGAGCAGGAATGCAATCTTGACCTCTGCGGATATCCTCATGAGGAAGAAGAAGTTCTTTCCCCTATGGAGACTATTCAAAATTATCAGGAAAAACGTGCCAGCCTTAATGCAGAAATTGATAAGGTACTGTTCGAACTTGAATCATTGCTTCCGGAGGTGACAGAAGGATGACGGCTGAGCAACTGAGAATGGCAATATTTAAAGATGTGTTGACTGGAAAGCTGACTCATAGTAAGGATGTAGCAGAATTAAAAGCAATAGACGATGAATACTTTGATATATATCAAGTCCCTGCAACATGGGATATAGTAACTCTTCAAGAAAGCTGTTATATTCACGCAAGAATAGGATGGCAAGCTTTACGAAAAGATGAGCACCAAAAAAGTGGGGATTACCTTTTGGTAACAGGAACAGATTTTAAAGATGGTTTAGTGAATTATTCAACATGTGTATATGTTTCCAAAGAACGATATGAACTGGATGAGAAAATACAAATTCAAAATGATGATATTTTAGTAACAAAGGATGGATCAATAGGTAAAGTAGCGGTTGTAAAAAATCTACCTATGCCTGCAACACTGAATGCTGGAGTGTTTGTAATAAGACCGGATGATAGATTTGATAAAAGGTATATTGAGTATTTGTTTCAGGGAAGCTATTTTACACATTTTGTTAATTTGGTGAAATCAGGGACAACCATTAAGCATCTCAATCAAAACAAACTACTTCAGTTTAAGATACCAGTGCCGAGTAAGGAAGAACAACGGGAGATTGTAAAGGCACTGGATAAGTTGTTACCCTTTGTAGATAAATTTAAGCAACTTGATAATAAGGTGAAGAAAATAAATTCAAAGTTCCCGGAGGATATGAAGAAGTCTATCCTTCAGTATGCTATTCAGGGCAAATTGGTGGAGCAGAGACCGGAAGAAGGAACGGCTGAGGAACTGTATCAAAAGATACGGGATGAATTAAAACAATTAGAAAAGAGCAAGTTATTTAAAGTTAAAGATGACAACCCGATAGAGGAAGAAGAGATTCCATTTGATATACCTTCTTCATGGAAATGGTTAAGATTAGGACAGATTCTAAACATTGAAAGCGGAAAAGGTCTTACCGCAAAGCAAATGAAAAAAGGTGATATCCCGGTTTATGGCGGAAATGGTATAACAGGATATCATAATGAAGCTCTCATTCATAAAGAAACTGTTGTAATAGGGCGTGTGGGATTTTACTGTGGAAGTGTTCATGTAACACCCTCAGAAGCATGGGTAACTGATAATGCGTTTATTACAACATATCCTGAAAAAAACATTTACAGAGATTATTTAGTATATGTGTTACGTTTCTTGAATTTGGGCAAAAATAGTAATGCAACGGCTCAACCAGTGGTATCAGGAAAGAAGATTTATCCAATGCTATTTCCATTACCACCACTGGAAGAACAAAAAAGGATAGTGGCGAAAATTGATGAGATACTTCCTATTTGTGAAAGGTTAGTAAAATGAAGACGATAGCTCTACGCTTTGGAGAACATTTTTCGCCTGAATGCGGGACTATTTCGGCACACGAAGAGATAATCGAAAGGTTGGGGTATGTCTGGTATGGAAAGATGGGATCCAAAATATCAGAAAAGATGGTAAAAGAAATTATGGCATCGGATAGTCCAAGAATATTGCTTATTAGAAGTGGAAAGGCTGAAAGGTATTGGGCTGAAGTTAAAGAAATTCAGTATGGAGTGCCTGAAAAAGAAGCTATTCCTGAGTATTATAGAGACACTGCGGGAACATTCAAAACATGGTTTAAGATTGAGAAATTTGTTCTTGCTGATAAGGATGTTACGAGTAAGTGTGTGGTAGCATCATCAGGAAATATCCTTGGTGAAGTATCTAAACATAGTATGAGTCCGTACTTTATAATAAATTGTGAGATGTAGTTTTATAGGAGATGGATAATCAGTCCATCTCCGCTATTTTTATGTACTTGTAAATTGATGCCCGGGAACAGTTCATAATGCGAGCCATCTCAGATATATTGATGTATCCGGCTTTATACATCTGATAATACTTCCAGAACTTATCCGGGATATTATCTTTCGTTGTTTCCGGTCTTCCGATCTGCTTACCTTTTGCAGCAACATTCTTCATACCGGACTTAACTCTCTGGGAGATGAGCTGTAACATCTCAGTTTTTTCTCATCCGCACTTATATGTTAGTGTATACTATAACATAAATCTATTTTGCCATGCGAATATATTTATAAATTGTGGTTATATGAAGAAGAGATTCTAAAAATCTAACAGCTAAATATGGCAGAGGTTTTAGTAGTCGTGTCCTTCGTGTCCTGTATAAGTTTCTAAAATTTTACAGGCTATTTCCAGACATTGTGCCGATAGCATCGGCACAATCTGAAACGGTCTCAATTGTGCCATCGGTGACGGCACAATTGTTGTTATGGACACACTATGATATAGGGCAGTTGTGTATGATTTATCATACAAGATTTGATTATGTGATAAAATAATACATATATTATAATAAAGGAGAAAAAATAAGATGGCTAATTCTGAAATAAATGAATATGATAGCTTTGCACGTGAGAATCGTATCGACCAGGCCATTTATGATGCTGAAAAAGAATTTGCAGAAACAGGAGAGTATGTTGATGCTGACGTAGCCTTTGCGGAACTGGAGAAAAACCATCTTAACCCAGTAAAAAAACTCAAAGGCGAAAGCTTTCTTGAAGATTATTATGGAAAACCTTATGATGAAATAACTTTTGAAGATCTAGGACCTGGTGGCGAACTTGACTGGGGTGAAGACGTAGGAGGAGAAGTATGGTGAAATTAAAGCTTCAAATATTTAGTTTTTATCATATTTTTTGAATGTAATTGGAGTGTTCATTTTTATATCCCAATTACGTTTTGATTCGAAATGCATATGTATTCTATATAATATTCTTCTGAGAAGCTTCATGTTAACACCTCCAGTTTAAATTTTATTCTTATATTTTTCTCTTAAAGCTTCCTCTCTAACATCATCATAATCATAAATTCCCTTTAAAAGTCCAGTGAGAGAATCTGTGAGATATGATACTGTTTTTGCTTTAGGAATAAATCTTCCTACTTCCTGACCGTTTTTTGTTATAATAACTTCATTTCCGTTTATGACCATCTGTAAGTATTTTCCAAACTGATTTTTCATCTCAGTAGCGGTTGCTATTGCTTCTACCATGACAAAACCTCCTTTCGTATTAGCTAATTTCATTGTAACATAAATATGGATGCGAAGAAATTTATAGAAGACGCAGCTTATAAATTAATCGTAAATAAGCCTATTGAAACTATTACTGTAAAAGAAATTTTGGAAGAAGCTGATTGTATATCATACTCATTGAGTAAGCCTTGGATTACAGCCTTCTTTCCTTCTGTCATTGGTTTTGCCTTATAAACGTCGCGTCTCTTGTTTGCCATAAAAATGGGCCTCCTTGATAAATAAAGATTTTATCATAGAAGACCCAATAATAATTGTCTTATATTAAATTTACAGAGATTTTTTCAAAGGCTCCTTTACCTAGTTATTTGAGTTCCCTCTTATATTTGTAATAAGTATTCCTGCTTATTCCTATTAATTTAATGCATTCAACATCTGACAAAGAACCTTCAAAGCTCTTGCTGTACTTAATAATTTTCTCTTTTGCAGGCCCTTCCTTTTTGATATTAAGTTTATTGCCTGGACGTTGACCTATCTGCTTTCCATTGAGTCTTGCAGTTTCTATGCCTTCTTTGGTTCTCTGGTGAAGATCCTGCACTTCTTTTTCTGCCTGGTCAAAAGCAATCCTTATCTGTCTTTCTGCCAACTTGCGGAAATAATTGTTCAACCCCTTGAAAATTTCGTCCTCATCAGTACCTTGAAGCTCTATCTTATCCTTCATATTTTCAGCATATACTGCTGTATCAATGTAGTGTTCCTTCAGGAAGACAAGCTGTATTCCATTTTCGTATAGCTCAAAGTAAGTTTGTACACCTTCATCTGCTGATCTGCTCATTCTTGAAACCGAATCAAAGACGATCACATCACCAGAATGCACTTTTTTATGTAGCTTCGTCCATTCAGGTCGATCCATTTTAGTTCCTGTGAATGCTTCTTGGACTATATGCGCTTTAGGATATTCAGATTTTATATTTCTAATTTGTCTATCTATAGCTTCTTATAATATTCCCGATGAATATGCAAGAGTAATTATCCAGGAAAGAATAGAATCTCTTACCAAGGATCAGATTGAAGAAATTATGAACAGTATAGATGAAAATATCTATCCATCAATGATGCCTTATATAAATAAGCTTTCTTTTGAAGAGAGAATGGATATTATGGATGATTTTGATCTTGATATATCTGAAAATAAGAAGGATAAGAATGAATCTGGGAAACTTTTTTCTGGACTTGCTATGACAAGTGCACAGGCAAAACGCCTTGTAGAATGGCTTATGAAAAATGGTTATTCCAAGCAGGAGGCAGATAAGGCTCTTATGTATGTGATGACGGGTATTGAGAGTGAGTAAATATCTTATATTACGAATATTTATACTTTATTAATAGAATAATTCTTAAATATGTCAGATAATTATAATAGATTTTAATTATAAACATACGAGACTTTTCATTCTTATATGAGAAGTTGGCAAAGCTCAATTAACTTTTATTGATATGGAGAGCTTGTTATATAAAGAATTATTGAATAAATAATAGAGGGATGGTGCAAGAGTGATTAATCATAAGAAATTAAAGGAAAGTCTTATAAAATACAAGGAAGTTTTTGAAAAAAGGTGGCCTGATGAGCGTTATAAATGGGAGGCTGTCAAATGGTTCCAGGAGCATTGGGATATAAATGCAGACAATTTCTATGAGATGTTTACTGTGGCTACAGATAAAACATTTAATCTTCTTGCGTCCATGAATAATTTCCCTCGTAAAATGATTCAGGTATATGCCGAACAGGATAAAGAAGCTGTCAGGGAGATGTTCATAGATCTCTATGATGAGACAAAGCCAGTAACAGATCGTATTGCACGGTTCCAAGTAAATGCTCAGAATTTATGCGACAGATTTTCTCCTGGAAAACAGCATTATCAGAGACCCATGGCAATCACTGTGTATTTGTGGCTAAAATTTCCTTCAAAATATGATGTGTTTAAGTATTCTGTATGCAAAGGCACAAGTCAGTACCTTGAAAACGCATTCATGCCTAAAAAGGGAAACATTCCTGCTAATATAAAAGGAAATATGGAGCTCATCGATGAAATCTGTACAGAAGTGGTTAAAGATGAAGAACTCCTTAAAATGTATAAAGAGAAACTGGATGAAAAGTGTTACTATGACCAGTCTTATCGTACATTGGCCTTTGATATATCTTTTTATATTTCAAATTACCTTAATGATACAGGAGAGAAAAAAGAAGAGTGGCTGGAAGCTGATTATAATCCGGAGATTAGTAAAGAACAATGGATCAAACTTCTTAATGATGATGATGTATTCACAGATCAGGCTATGGAAATTGTCACACGTATGAGAGATTACGGTGGTCAGGCTACATGTTCTCAATTATCTATAAAGTATGGAGAAACTGTAAACTTTTACAATATGGGGTCTACAGCTCTTGCAAAGCGTATTGCAAAAAAAACTCATTGTGTACTAAGGACAGACGAAAAAGGAAAGACAAGATATTGGTCCGTTTTGTATATGGGAAGATATGCTGATAAGGACGAAGAAGGAGTATTTGTATGGAAGCTTAGAGATGAACTTGCGGCTGCACTTGAAGAGGTAGACCTTTCAAAAGTGGCATTATTTGCTGAAACTGTAGATGAAAAACATTATTGGTGGCTAAATGCCAATCCAAAGATATGGAGTTTTTCAAATATTGGTATAGGGGAAGTACAAGGTTATACATTGTATAACGATAATGGTAATAAACGAAGGATCTTTCAAAACTTTCTTGATGCAAAACCTGGAGATCTTGTAATTGGATATGAATCAAATCCTATAAAGAAAGTGGTTGCTCTTGCTCGAATCACACAGGAAAATGACGGAGAAAACCTGTATTTTGAAAAAGTAGAAGGTTTAAGTGTACCAATTGAATATGCAGCACTTAAAGATATTGCAGAGCTTGAACAAATGGAGTATTTCCAGAATTCACAGGGAAGTTTATTCAAGCTCACAAAGGGTGAATATGACCTTATTATGGATCTAATCCGTGATGAGAATCCTTTGCCGGAGAACACTGAACAATTGGATACATATACAAGAGAAGATTTTTTGTCTGAAGTTTATATGACTGCTGATAGTTATGATACTTTGAAAAATATTCTTTTGAAGAAGCAGAATATTATTCTTCAGGGAGCACCAGGAGTTGGAAAAACGTTTGCAGCAAAAAGGTTGGCTTATTCTGTTATGGGGGTTAAGGATGAGAGCAGGATAGAGTTTATCCAGTTTCACCAGAATTACTCCTATGAAGATTTTATTATGGGTTATAAACCAAGTGGAGATGGATTTGAGTTACAGAATGGCATTTTTTATAAGTTCTGTATGAAGGCGGCAAACAATCCCGAAGCACCTTATTTCTTCATTATTGATGAAATTAATAGAGGAAATATGAGTAAGATTTTCGGTGAGCTCTTGATGCTTATAGAAAAAGATTACAGAGGAACAAAAGCAACTCTGGCATATAACGGACTTCAGTTTGCTGTTCCTAAGAATCTTTATATTATAGGGATGATGAATACTGCAGACCGAAGCCTTGCAATGATTGATTACGCTCTTAGAAGAAGATTTAGTTTCTTTACTATGGAGCCAGGATTTGAATCTGATGGATTTAAAAAATATCTGACGGAACTTAATGATGACACACTTTATGAGCTAATTGACGTTGTTATAGCCTTGAATAAGGCTATTGTTGATGATCCATCTTTAGGTGCTGGATTCTGCATAGGACATAGTTATTTCTGTGGACAGGTGGCTGGAAGCGAAGAAGATTTGGAAGGATGGATGACATCTGTAGTAGATTATGACATTGTACCAATGCTAGAGGAATACTGGTTCGATGAACCGGATAAGGTAAGGCTTTGGAAAAACCGTTTGAATGGAGTGTTTAATAACTGATGATAAAAGACAACAGGATACTGATAAAAAATATATATTATATGCTGACATATGCATTTCAGGTCCTTCGTCAGTCAAATTATGATGATATATCAGTTGAAGATTTTGAAAATATTCACGATATGTTCGCAGCTATTCTTGGAAAGGGAGTTGCACAGCAACTTAAGCATGGATTATATCGGGAATATGTGAATGTGTCTGATAATCTATCTACGCTTCGAGGAAAACTGGATGTTTCTGGAACTATCAAGAATAAGCTCCAGCATAGGCAAAAGCTGTTTTGTGGTTTTGATGAGCTTTCTGAAAACAATCTTATGAATCAGGTCATTAAAACTACAATGACGTTATTGATTAAGCATGGTAATGTGAAGACTGAAAATAAGTCAGTTTTGAAAAAAGATTTGTTATTTTTTGATAGCGTTGATTATATTGAACCTTCAGAAATCAAATGGGATAGAGTTCAATATCAGAGGAATAATCAGAGTTATAAGATGCTGTTGAATATCTGCAGGCTTGTGATTGATGGATTATTACTCTCTACCGAGAATGGAATGAATAAGATGGCTACCTTCCTGGATGATCAAAGAATGAGTCACCTATATGAAAAATTTATTCTCGAGTACTTTAGGTATCATCATCCAGAATTAAGGGCAAATCCTGACCAGGTAAAGTGGGATCTTGATGATGACAATGATATGTGGCTTCCAAATATGATTACAGATATAACACTTAAGTCACAAGATGGAAGAGTGCTTATATTAGATGCAAAGTATTACGGACAGCAGATGCAGTCTAATTATGATGTTCAGACATACCGGAATGCAAATCTGTATCAGATATATACTTATGTAAAAAACTGGGACAAGGAACAAATAGGAAATGTTTCTGGAATGCTCCTGTATGCAAAAACTGACGAGACTTTTCAACCTTTAAACCAGTTTTTGATGGGAGGAAATAAAATTTCTATTGGATCACTTGATTTAAATCTTCCATTTGTAGAGATTGCAGCGCAACTTGAAAAAATAGTATCTGATTATTTTGTGGAGGCGATTTAAATAGTTGGAACATATTGAATAATATTATAAGATTGGAGAAATAGTATATGGCAGATTTTCAGTATGAGATAGTAGAAGAAATGGGATTACTTGGAACAAGTTCCAAAGGATGGACAAAAGAGTTAAATAGAATATCTTGGAATGGAGGAGCTCCAAAGTATGATATTCGGGATTGGTCACCAGATCATGAAAAAATGGGAAAAGGTGTGACGCTTACTGAGGAAGAATTTGAAAAATTAAAAGAACTGATAAATAAGTAATGTATATTAAATATGAATGATTGAAAAACTTAACTAGACTAAATCATTCATACTATGAGCCTGAAATTTTATTTTCAGGCTTTTTTCTGCTTTTGAATTCCTTTATTTA
>JAILEJ010000323.1 GCA_024688095.1 Butyrivibrio sp. | reverse complement strand
CCGGAACATCCATCATGATTATATCTCCAATACCAAGCTGTGCATATATTTCATCAAGCTGTGTATCTTTCCTGATTCCGATTATCTGTACTTCATTTGTAATCCCCCACATACTCATTTCAAGCGTAAGTCCTATTACATTAGTATTACCAAAAAGCTTTTTTGCATTGCTTTCACTTATAATACAAACATTACTGCCATCTTCTGCTTCATCCTTATTAAAATAACGCCCTTTGATTATTTCTGTCTTCTGACTAAGCTTAAGATCTTCATTTCCATATGTGATAAGGCAGTCATAGTTTCCCTTTGAAGCAGTAATTGTGGCATCAAAAGAATTTCCAACTGGTGTAATCCCTTTTATTCCTTCTACCTGCTCTTTTATCTCATAGCAATCATTTGATGAAAATGTTTTTATTGTTTTACTGGTGTCTATAGAGACAGTAATCGTACCGCCTCCTATTTCATCAAACTGTCCATTTACATATTGTGTCATTCCACTTCCAAGAGAAAGAATCATTATTACAGAACCTATTCCGATTATGATTCCAAGCATTGTCAGAAATGATCTTCCTTTATTATCTCTAATACTTGAAAGTGCACTTTTTATATTCTCTATAAATGTTTCCATACTATTATCTCCATATGGCAAATATCAATGTCTAAGCGCATCTATAGGTCTCATCTTAGCTGCTTTTCTTGCAGGATACAGGCCAAAGAATATTCCAACTGCGGTTGAAAAAAGAGCAGCTCCCATAACAACCATCGGATTAATAACAGGATTAAATCCTACTGCATAACATATTAAAGACGCAATAAGAATTCCCATTATAATACCAATAACGCCTCCTATAAGAGTTAAAATAGCTGCTTCGGCAAGAAACTGAACCAGTATGGAAGAAGTTCTTGCACCTATAGACTTTCTGATACCTATTTCTCTTGTCCTTTCAGTAACCGATACAAGCATAATATTCATAACTCCAATTCCACCAACTAGGAGTGAAATGGCTGCAACAACTGACATAAAAAGAGTTATTGAAGAAAGTACACTTTCAACCTGTTCAGTGATATCACCAAAACTCATAACTGAAATCGCTTTACTACCTCTAAGTCCATGCCTCGTCTCAAGAATCGTTACAATCTCTTTTCCGGCTTTAGTTGCAACATCAGGGGTTGCATACAAATCGAAATTAATAAACTCATCTGTATCCATATGAAAAGTATTTCCCATAGCTGTATAAGGAATCTCAACATTTAGCACATATGTATCACTTGCTTCCATAAGCGACATAAATCCTGATGGATCATCATATATTCCAATAATTGTGTACTCACCTGTAAGGCTGTATGCAGAAAGTGTAATTGTCATTCCAATTACATCAGTTGTACCAAAAAGCTTTTTTGCATCTGACTTTCTGATAACACATACATTATCACCGCCTTCTACCTGCTCTTTGGTAAAGTATTTACCTTTGATAATATCTCCTGTGGCAATATAATGATAATCTTCGCTACAACCCGTTACATAAGCATCATAGCTGCCTTTTGCACCCTCAGCTGTACCATATACAGAAAAATCAACAGATAATCCCATAATCTCAGGAACTTCATCCTTTATGGCATTGAGGTCCTCAACAGTAAAAACCTCACTGGTTTCCTTTGCATCCAGGGATACCTGAAGATAATTTCCACCCAGAGAGTTAAGTTCACCTGAAACATATGCACTCATACCATCACCAAGCGTTATTACTATAATAACCGACATAATTCCAATTATTATTCCAAGCATTGTAAGAAGCGAACGCATTCTGTTATTCAATATATTTTTTATTGCACTGGTAATATATTCAAGAATCTGACTCAACTTTATTTCCCCTGTAACAAGAATTACTCAGTAACATCAACCGTAGTAACATTCTGACCTATTTCAATTTCATCGGTATCAGAAACAACTATTTTATCTTCTGTTGTAAGTCCTTCTGTAATCTCTGCCTGTGTTCCGGATGTAACGCCTACTGTAACATCTCTTCTAGTAAGTACACCATTTTCAACAACATAGACAAAATCACCTTCTGTATCTGTATTTACGTATTCATAAGGAAGTACGATTACATCACTAGCACTGTCAGTATGAATCTTGTTTGAAGCCTCTACCCCAAGAATAATATTATCATCCGGGTTAGATACTTTGATTTCAGCATTTACAATAGGCACTCCGCTTGAATTATTCTGAGCTGTACCGGAAACCTTTGAAACAGTTCCTGTATATGAATTGCCATTTATAGTTATATCTACTTCCTGGCCTTCTTTTATCTTAGACATATCTGATTTTGAAATCTGTATTTTAATCTTTACATCATCAGTACTTGCTATTGTAACGAGCTTTGCACC
>JAILEJ010000315.1 GCA_024688095.1 Butyrivibrio sp. | reverse complement strand
ATATCTCCTTTGGTAGCAACTACAGTAGATGAATTATTCTTTGCTGCATAGCTTGTAGTCTGCGTAAAATCAACTGCTATACTACCAACATTTGCTGCATCACCTGTAAAATTAAAAGTCACTATTCCATTCGCGTTTCCATTTGCACTTGTAAAGGTACCTGTTGCTGCATCATAAACAAGTTCTACTGTTGTATTGTCTACATTACCGTCTATTTCAACAGCATTTCCATCTGCATCTGTTACAGATGTAAGAGTTGCTCTAAATGTTGTATCTATTTCATCTTCCGCATTGTCTATCACATAATTTAATGTATATGTATTTCCATCTGTACCATATACTTCAAGTTTTACTGATCTTCCTGTGCCATCAGAAAGAAGTGAGTCATATCGGTCAAAATTACCGGCAAAGCATGCTGCTGTTGTTGCTGACGCAGCCATTGTCTTTGTATCATCTGAAATTAGCTGGAGATTCTGAAGATTCCCTCCTGTAGGTACTGTTACGCCATCTGTACTTCTCCATCCAAGTACGTACAGTCCATCTGTCTGGTTTACTAGATATCCTGTACCATCAACTGTAAAGCTTCCATCTCTTGTGTAATATATGTTATCCGCATCCGCTACTGTAAAAAATGAATCACCTGATATAGAGATATCAAATGGATTATTTGTTGTCTGAATTGATCCCTGTGCGCCTATCATTGTCATGATAGCACCTGTCTTGGCACCAAGACCTACCTGAGTAGCATTTGTTCCTGTGTGAGTATTAGCAGCTGCCGCAGCGGATTTTTTGGCCTGATAAAGAAGGTCTGTAAAGTTCATCTGCTGTGATTTATACGCTGTTGTATTTACATTGGATATATTATTACTTATTACATCCATCTCTGCCTGATGGGTTTTAAGTCCTGCAACACCTGACCACATTGATCTTAACATAAGCAAACCTCTCTTCTCTTATTTTATCCCTTATAACATCCTGTTATTTCGATAGCGGCCATCCGTTGCTCAATACTATTCTCCAATTTGTATATCGGTAAAATAAATTAATTCTTTAGCTCTTTTTTGTATATTTGAATTAAATCTTTTACATGATACAATTACATGGAATAAAATTTGAATTTTTAAATCAGGAGGGTTCTGATGGATACAGAAAAAGAGTCTTTAAATTCTGAAATAAAGGATCTTGTAGACCTCATAATCGATGATTACAACACTGACAGAGATATTGATAAGCTTGATATCTTCAATCAGCCAGATAAAGAGTCTATCAAAAATATTGTAAATAAGCTTCTTCAGATCATTTATCCCGGATACTACAGGGATAAGGTTTATAAGAGCTACAATGACAGCAACCGAATTGCCATTGTTATCGAAGATGTTATTTATAATTTAAAAAAGCAGATTGGCATCTCTTTTCACCATTGCCCGGAATATGCTTCTAAAACAGATGCTGAAATTTCATTAGATGCTGAACGCTTTACAATAGAATTTATCAAGAAGATACCCATGATAAGAGAATATGTTGAAACTGATGTACAGGCAACCTTTGATGGTGATCCTGCGGCATTTTCCAAAGAGGAAATTATTCTCTCTTACCCGGGACTTCTTGCAACTACCATAAACAGAATAGCCCATGAGCTGTTCCTGTTACAGATACCTCTTTTGCCACGTATCATGACTGAATACGCACATTCAATAACCGGTATTGATATTCATCCGGGTGCTACAATCGGCAAATATCTTATGATTGACCATGGTACAGGTATAGTTGTTGGTGAGACGTCAATTATTGGAGAACATGTAAAGATATATCAGGGTGTAACAATTGGTGCCCTTTCCACAAGAGGCGGTCAGCGCCTTAAAGGAGCCAAGAGACATCCTACAATAGAGGATAATGTTACAATTTACGCAGGTGCTTCTATTCTTGGTGGAGAAACTGTTATCGGAAAGGGTTCAGTTGTTGGTTCAAACGCATTTATCACAGCTTCCATTCCTGCCGGATCACGTATCAGTGTTAAGAACCAGGAGCTTTCTCTCAAGGTTGGTGAAGGTCTTAAACCATGCTGCGAGGATGGTCAGGAGAACTGCTTTGACGTAATGTAACTGGGTTAATAATCTATGATTTTTTTGTGTTTTATAAACACAATTGCTTTTCTGTGATATACTATTTATCGTTGGAATTGAAACAGATTATGAATTCTTGTTTGCAATAATGAAAATGTGCCAAGGAGTCAATTTGTTTTCAGATTTCAATTTATGACAAAAGTTTTAGAAATGGGGTAATAAAAATGAGCCAGAAAAAAGTAGACGCTTATAAAAAAGAGAAAAAAGGCCGTAAGGCACGTATAGCAAAGCAAAAGAAAATCAGAAAGATATTAAAGGTAGTTTGTAGCATTGCAGCAATCGCAATCGTTGCACTCATTGCCTATACAGTATATCAGAATAATTTCGCCGCTACTGAAGATGCTGCTACAGCAGATTCATCAGCTACAGAAATTTCTGTAGATACAGCAGATGATTCAAGTGCTACAGAAGTATCAGTAGATGATTCAAGTGCTACAGAAGTATCAGTAGATGCTGATTCAACAATTGAAATAAGTGCTGATACAGCTACAGAAGTTAGCGAAGAAGCTGTTGAAACTGAAGAAGCTACTGAAGAGGAAGCTACTGCCGAAACCGAAGAAGCTACCGAAGCTACATCAGCAGAATAATTTATTACAGACTTATTTTAAATTTTAAAAAGGGTTGTCGCTTCAGATAATTATCATTTCTAAATGATTATATCTTAGTGCGGCAACCCTCTTTTATTATATTATTCAACCTACTTTAATTTTGATTTTTTTGACTTTAGAATAGTCTCCGTAAACTTTTTTGCCACGTACTACTCTGTAGGCACGAATCTTGTAGTAATAATTCTTTTTATTAATTAATCCGTTCTTATCTGTATATTTTAACGTAGTTCCCTTTTTAATTGTCTTTATAAGGCTATATCCAGTCTTTTTACTTGTTGATCTGTATATCTCATAGCCATCTGCGCTACCTGACTTTTCCCAGGTAAGAACAGCTTTTTTGCTGGATGTTTTTGTGGTTGACCATACAGGAGCCTCAGGGGCATAGTCTATAAGCTGTGCTGACATCTTCTTAAGAAGCTTCTTATTATCAGCTACATCCTCTGTTGACATTTCAAAAGTAATTGTTTTCTCTTTATCAACAGCCTTTACCTTATCGCTTTCACCCTTTTTATAAGCAAAAACCTGAACCCAGTAATGGACATTATTAACTATACAGTGCCCGATTCCAACTGCATTAAAATCGCTACCAAGCATATTTCTGCGCTGACCCTGACCTGCATATTTGGCATTTGTCTGAAGGAATGCATTAAATACTTCCTCATAGGTTGAATAGCCTTTTGCAATGTTCTCACCTGCATATGTCCAGGTAACCCCGGAAAGTGAAGTAGTCCAGTCTTCTCCGTTTGGTCTTATGTGGTCATAATTAAGAACAATTTCAGCCGCTCTTTTCATGGCTATTTTCTCAAGGTCATAATCATACTCAAGATTTCCAAGATCCGTATAAACAACCTTAGTAGTACTTGTAGTATCCCATGCCCAGGCATTTCCACCGGTTCTAAAGCTGTTTATAAGACTCAGCATCTTTCTGGCCTCAGTCTGGCCATATTTAACAGTTGCTTTTATCTTGGTGACTACTACTCTGACTATGCTTGTTTCAGTCTCTTTTGCAGACTCAGCTGTATCATTTACGGCAGTTACTATATAGTAATATTTTCTGCCTTCAACAGGGGCGTCTTTGTCTATCCAGGTGACCTTACTAGCCTTGGTAATTTCCGCTACCTGAGTATAATCACTTTGCGTTCCATATCTTCTATATACCTTATATCCCGTAGCACCTGTGACTTCACTCCACTGAATTTTGACACCCTTATATTTGTTGGCTATGCTGGTGACATCTGGCTGATCCAGAAAATATGTAGTAAGACCGGTTGTATCATAATCTGACAAAATCGAGGCAGAACTGCTTCTTGCACTCACTACCTTGACCGTATAAGAATATGTATTTCCCGATTCCACAGTTTCATCAACATAGCTTGTTCCTTTTGTGATATCAAGATTCACCCAGGAACCTCCATTTACCTTTCTCATTACCTCAAAATAGGTTGCTCCGCTTTGAGCTTTCCAGGTAAATGTTATTTTGCCATCACCACTTTTTACCGTACTAAGTGTAGGTGTAGCAAGCTTTGTAGCTGCATATACTGTATTTATGGGCATAATTATAGGAGCTGCCTTTTCTGAGTATCCCATAAATGCAGCTCCAACAAACATCGATATTAATATTCCCCTTACAAACCTCTTCATATCCCCTCCAGATCTGGCTGCAAACGCAGCAGACTAATTACTGTTCATGTCTTGCAAGGTAATCATTAAGTGCAATTGTAATCTCTTCTCCATCAATTCCATGTACTACACATGCTTCAGCAAGAGATTCCATCTGTGAAGATGGGCAATAAATGCATCCCATTCCACATTCCATAAGAAACTGTGCTGCAAGTGGATGCTTCATAATGATATCTCCCATAAGCATATCCTGTGTAATAAGACCTGTATCAGCAGCTTCATTTTCTGCTTCTGCATTCTCCTGTGTTGCAACATTGTTTTCTGTATTTTCTACTTCTTCATCACCGAAGAATAAATCCTTTAACATACTCATAGTTCCTTTCTCCTGTAAAATAAATCTTTAAATCTATTGTTAAATCATTCTAAATCTTTTTCGGCTGATATGCAACCTAAAATTAAATTTTTTACAACTTAATTTTACGATAAGCAATCATTGAATTTCTCAAATTATATTCAATATATAATCCTGTCCATTCAAAAATACAGCCTATAATTTATCTCTGATTGCATTCTCAGTATATTCTATTTCTGCCCAGAAATCATTTGCAGACATTCTAAAAGCTCCGCCACCAAATATAATAACCTGTTCAACAGCATCTGAGGTTGCAACAGTAACTTTATATTTTTTGCCTATTTCATGCGCTGCCTTTTCAATATACTGATCTGCAGTCTCTGCCTCCTTTGTAAAAACAACATTAAGATTTGTATTATATTTAAATACTCTCTCTTTGCCGCCAGCAACCCTGTATGCATCAAATACGAGAATAACAATTTCTCTTCTAAAGCCCTGAAAATTAGACAGTGTATCCATAAGGCTGTCCCTTGCTGCTTTCATATCTTTTCCTGCAAGTTCAGCAAGCTTTTTGTTGGCATAAATGATATTATATCCATCAACAAGAAGATACTCTTTTTGATTCTCATAAGGCACAGGAGCTCTGTATTTTGGCTTTGGAGGCTCTGCCTTTATTGTTTTGGGTTCAAGACTTGTTCCAAGGTCTTTTCTCTTTATCTTACCATAGGTTCTTTCAAAAATTGCATCCAGTTCATTTTGCGAAGCATAAAAATCTTTCTCTTTATCCTTAAATGATCTGTTGTCTGCCCTTTCTGCTGCCTTCCTTGCCTTATATGCTGCAAGCTCAAGATCTGCATTGAGATCTGTAACTGAGCTTTGCTCACCGCCGGCTCTCCAGCCTGTATCAACATGCATATAATTTCTTACTTCGTCCCATGGAATTATTGTACCCGCTCCATGTGAACAAAAAACTGAAGATGCAGGATTAACAGTATCAAATTCAGGGAAATATCCCTTTTCAGCAATTATTTCCTCTGCGTTATGGCATGGTTCATAGCCACGAAGACTTATGCTCACATGACCCTCGCCTCTGGTAAAAGATGCCAGCTCTTCAGCATAATTTCCAAAGCATGCAGCCGGTACAACACCTGTAATAACACTCTTTCCATTCTCCATATCAGGAGGATTGTTTCTTCCATTCATCCTGCTGATATCATTGAGGGCTCTTCCAAGTGCATCAGAAGGAAGCACCATCCTAAAATCATATACAGGCTCAAGCAGTATACTCTCAGCTTCCATAAGCCCCTGCCTTACTGCTCTGTAAGTGGCCTCCCTGAAATCTCCGCCTTCCGTGTGCTTATTATGAGCACGACCTGCAATAAGTGTAATCTTCATATCAGTTATCTCTGAACCTGTAAGTACTCCAATATGCTTTTTTTCATGAAGATGGGTAAGTATAAGCCTTTGCCAGTTTCTGTCAAGCTCATCAAGCGGGCAGTCAGCCTCAAATGTAAGTCCGCTTCCCGGCTCAGTTGGCATTAATAATAGGTGAACCTCCGCATAATGTCTAAGCGGTTCAAAATGTCCAACGCCTTCAACTGTATCCTTTATCGTCTCCTTATATACAACCTCAGCCGGTCCAAAAGATACATCAAGTCCAAAACGTTCCATAATGAGATTTTTTAAAATCTCCATCTGAACTGTACCCATTACCTGAGCATGCATGTCACCATTTTCACCATTTTGAGTAATACTAAGCATAGGCTCTTCTTCGCTAAGAGCCATCATATTTCTATATGCTGCAAGATTATCTGTCCCCTCAGGAAAAATAAGTCTGCAGCTAAGAACAGGTTGTAATATCTCCTGTTCATTGGAACTTTCTATCCCAATGCCCTGTCCTGAATATGTTGAAACAAGACCTGTTACCGCTACAATCTGGCCTCCAACTGCCTCTTTAACATTTTCAAATTTTTCTCCGGAATATAGTCTTATCTGATCGATCTTCTCTGAAACTATTTCTCCATCTTTTTCAAGCTCAATAACGGATTTGGATATAACACTTCCTCCGGTAACCTTGAGCCAGGATAGTCTCGTACCGCTACTGTCCCTGGAAATTTTAAATACTTTTGCACCAAATTCTTCAGAATAAGAAGGCTTTTCCACATACTTTATGATAGTATCCAGAAATTCCTTTATTCCTTCCATTTTCAGTGCAGAGCCAAACATTACAGGAAATAGTTTTCTTTTATAAATAAGCCTTGAAATGTCCTTATCATTCACCTTTGTTCCATCTTCCAGAAAGGCTTCTAAAAGCTTGTCATCACATACTGCAACTTCTTCCTGGAATTCATCATCCTCAGGAGCTGTATCAAATGCAACAATATGAGACGATAATCTGTCCTTTAACTGATCAAGCACCTGCATTTTGTCACTTCCAGGCTGATCCATCTTATTGACAAATAAATATACAGGAACGTTGTAATGAGAAAGGAGCTTCCATAGGACCATAACCTGTCCCGTAACACCGTCAGCTGCACTTATGACAAGTATGGCCGCATCAAGTACCTGTAGAGTCCTTTCCATTTCAGGCGAAAAGTCTGCATGCCCCGGAGTATCAAGTAATGTAACGTCATACTCTCCAAGCTGCAATCTTGCCATTTTAGAAAAAATGGTTATCCCTCTCTCCTTTTCAAGTTCAAAAGTGTCAAGAAAAGCATCTCCATGATCAACTCTTCCAACCTTCCTGAGAACACCACTCTCATACAATATACTTTCTGATAATGTAGTTTTTCCAGCATCTACATGTGCCA
>JAILEJ010000271.1 GCA_024688095.1 Butyrivibrio sp. | reverse complement strand
TTATGCAAATGGAAGAAGATTTGTTGCTCGAGAGTAGTATAGAGATATTTCAGCCAAACAGAAGAAAGAAGCTTGATGAGAAATTAATGAAAGAATTTGAAGATTTTTCAGCAAATTGTAAATTTGTTCAATAATCACAGTCGAATACACTTTTTTGTGAGAATGTGAGACATTATAATTTCCCAATGTTTTAGCAGATATTTGATTTTCATAATAAAAAATCAATTTTTTTTAAAAAGGGATATAGCGCCAACTATAAGGTGTTATACCCTTTTTGATATTGTTGCGTTATACAAAATTGGGGGCTAACAAATTAAAAAAACACATGTGATTGGCAAAATTAACAAAAATTGCCAAAACCTATGCGCACGATAATAAAAAGAAATGATTAAAAAAATAATTCGCCATAATTCTAGGGAAAAGTAGCGAAAAAGAAACTGAATATTTATTCAGAAAAAAAGTCCGAGTATTATGATACCACAAAGTAATTTTTTAACTTAAATGAAAAACTAAATTCCAGTTGTGAAAAATCCCAGTAAATTTGCGGGATTAAATTCCATATTGCACCTTAACAAATTAATATTATTGCCATATAATGAACCCATAGGCACCCAGTTTATATGTTTTTACGCATACTAAAGGGGCATCTGAAAATAGTGTGCAGGACTAAATTCCACATGCCTTTGTGTAAGACTAAATTCTGGTGCAGTGAAATCTGCCTGTGCTTATACTATTTTACTTTATAAGTTTTGGACTCAGCGTAACATCATCAGGTGTGATTGCCACTAATCCTAATGATTCGTGAAGCTTGTTGTCCAGCAGTAAAAGAGAGAGTTCGTATGGGCTGTGTCCATTCAGACTGTCTCTTTTTTCATTGTTGATATGGTTCATCATAAGTGTAACTTTATCGTCATTTAAATCAGCAAAAGAACTACCTTTTGGAAGGATATAGCGAATGTATTCATGATTCTTTTCACAAATACCCTTCTGCCAGAAGCTGTATGGATCACAGTAAAATACAGTGGTGCTTTTGGTTCCGTCTGAAAATTCCTCCATTTCACTTCTGGCGGAAAATTCGGAGCCACCATCAGTGAGTATTACCGGGAAAAGTTTCCTAAACTTTTCCTTCCTATAATGTCAAGCCTAAAAGTCTTTATTTTTCAGGCTTTCCAAGAACTGTTTCAAGCCATATGAAGACTTCAAGAACACACTCTTGATCCTGATGTTCTAAAAGGAATATAAGCATAAGGTTGTAATTCCTAAAGGTAAAAGTTAGAAGAGCCCGGCTCTCACCTTTTTTACCTTCAACGCAATCTATTTCTACTACGTTGGTATCAGAATGTTCTTTCATATATTTTTCAAAATCTTCATAATTGTGACCAATACGATATGCACGATCCTTTGAACTGGTTTTTGTCGGCTTCTTACGCTTTTTATAACGAACACTCCTACGTAAATCACCATTACGAACATCAAATACACATGCGTTGATATAGGAGTATAGCGTTCTTCTTGAACATCCCAGTTCTTCTGCATGAGTAGCATAAATATGTCCAATAGATTGATGCTTTTCCTTGATTAAAGGTACTAATAAATCATTCATAGCCTGAATGCTTTCAGGTGTCTGATTGATACCGACTCTGCTATCTGCAAGTACACTACGATATTCATCATGAGCATATTTAGAAGAATAGAACATTCTCGGCATAAGACAGTGGGATTTCTTTCCGCAACCATTACATACATAAGGTGTTTTTTTTAGTTTCTCACACTCCGCTGTTTCATATCCGGGACAAATATCAATACATCGAGTTCCGGTCTTCTTGCAGATTTTACAAAGAGTTCCACACTGTTCATCGCAAAGACAAACAATTTTGCAGGTTTTCCTGTGAATGCAAGGTGGATTAGTATAAGCCGCATCTGGTCTTTCTTTTGTATGTGCATGAAGCCTCACTTCCTTGGATACTGTAGAAGGATCTTTACCGATGATTCTCGCTATTTCAGCAAAACTTTTATTCTCGGCGAGTCCCTTTTCGATGTCTACACGCTGTTCAAATGTTAAATGTTTCTGATTGCCTTTATTCATAATTAACTCCAATCCGCACAGGCAGGCAATCAGCTGCAAGTACATTATACAGAGTTATGATTATGGTAATCAATATGGTAAAAATATGTGCAGAAGTAATTTCTAGAGTTATAGAATTTACTCTTACACTTGGGTTAAAAATGGAATTTAAAAATACATTTAAGTAGGTACAAGATTTTTCTAGAGATTGAGCCAACATTGTCGGCACAATTTAATTTGTATCGAACAAAAATGCGGAATCCGCAAAAATGTCGATTAGAGTATTGAATACGCTATTCCTATGATGTATAATTCTATTGAACAAAAATGCGGAATCCGCATTTTTGTTCAATAGAAATTATACATCATAGGAATAGCTTATTCAATACTCTAATCGACATTTTTGCGGATTCCGCATTTTTGTTCGATACGGATTAAATTGTGCCGACTGAGTTGGCACAATCTCTAGAAAAATCTAATTCCTTAGCCCTCAAGAATCTGAATCTGCCTTAGCATTTCAAGTGCAGACTTCTTTGCTTTGTCAGTCTTCAGATTGTTTAGAATCTCTATTGCCTCATTAACAATAGGATCAAGATTATCCGGTGTATCACCGTTTAATATGTAATCAGCAGATACATGGAACAAGCGGCTCAGCTGTGTAAGCATCTCCGCTGAAACACCTCTGCTGTTGTTCTCATAATTGGAAATAGCAGACTTCCCCTCAAGATGAAGCTCTATAGCAAGCTCCTCCTGAGTAAATCCTGCATCTGTTCTAAGCTTTTTAATTCTTCCACCAACTGTTCTTCATACGTGCTTCTTTAAGCTTCTTAGCTGTAAATTCCGACATTTTTAAACCTCCTTCAAAGTTTCGATTTTCGAAACAAACATCAAAATGGTCCATTTTTCGTGTTACGATTTTCGGAACAAATGCTCCGAAATTTTGTCGAATGTAGTCAGCAAAAAATGTATGAAGTACTCCTGCAGCTTAATTGAATTTTATTCTTGTGTAAAAAAATATAGGGTGCCTAAAGTAGACACCCTATACTAGGAATAGCTTAATTACAAGCTTTTCGGGAAATCTGAACCCGTTTTTCTTATGATAAAACTTTGAAGATTGTCTCATAAAATCCTTCGAGATTTCAAAAGTTCCCAAAAAACAACTGGTCTCGCTTACTGACGTGACTCGGCGATAGCTGCCTGTGAAGGATTGGGACTTCTGCACCAAATTTAGAGTGCTTTGCCTCCCTTTCCTCCAATCATGCGTATCTACACTAAATACAGAATTCCCCACCTTTGGATTTAAATACCAAGAGAATGTCCCCTTATC
>JAILEJ010000260.1 GCA_024688095.1 Butyrivibrio sp. | reverse complement strand
TATAGAAGAAGTTAAATCACTTATCATGTGGCCTGACGATGAGGGCGGAAAAGATAAGGTAGAGGTTGAAATACAATAATAGCTTTGAAAAAAAGTGTAAAACATTTAAAAGGTGGTAGCCGAAGTGCTGCCACTTTTTTTGCACTAACCATGGCAATAGTTAATTTCGTATGCTTACCTAAAAAAGAGTTCGAAGAAAAGAATAGCTGGTACCCATATTTTATGAATGAATATAATAAAGGGATAATATTATATGAACAATGAAGATAGAAATAACCTAGCAAAGGTAAGGTATGAAAGAGCTGAGGAATTGCTAAAAACAGCTAATATACTTCTTAAAGAAGAGGATTATTAAAACGCAAGATATGAGTTGGCAGCAGAATGGATATCGTATATTATGAAAAAGATTAGAGGGAATATTGCAGGTATTTAATGTGGATGATTTTATTTTAATTGATGCAAGAAAAAGAATTGTACCAGTGACGGAAGAAAACATATCAGATGCAGCTAGAATCCATTCTATATCTTGGCAGGAGTCACATCGTGCATTTTGCAATGAAGCTTTTATCTTAAAGCATGATGTGGCGCACCAGAAGGAATATATCAGAGAAAAAATGAAGAATGGTAGCAAGTTTTATCTGCTTTATGATAAAGAGCCAGTTGCAGTTGTCTCGGTAAATGAGGGGCTTATAGAAGATTTATATGTTTTGCCAGAACAGCAGAACAAAGGTTATGGAACCCAATTGCTTAGATATGTTGTCGCTGGAATTCAGGCACAGGGGTTACAACCATCCTTATGGATTTTAGAGAATAACCACGGGGCAGAGCGATTGTATTTGAGAAACGGATTTGTGCCATCTGGCAGGCAGAACGCAATTACCGGAAAGCTTTCGAAAATAGAGTTCCAATACAATGGGAAGATTCTTTAGCATTATTGCCACAGCAACTTTTATTTGAAGAAAGGAGAAAACTGTTTTGGAAGGTAGGCCAATTACTACTTTGTTTATGCTAATGTCGGTTGATGGCAAGATTAGTCCGGGGGCATCTGATGATTTAGATGTGGATAAGGACTTCCCTAACATCACAGGATTGAAAGAGGGACTGCCTCAGTATTATGAGATAGAGCAGACAACTGATTTATGGTCCTTTAATACGGGAAGGGTTCAGGCGAAAATGGGCGTTAATGAAAAGTCCATGCCTGAGAAAACACCTGTTTCATTTGTGCTATTAGATAATAATCATTTAACAGAAAATGGGGTAAAGTATTTTTGCGCGAAGTCAAAAGTGTTTGTATTGATAACAACAAATAAGAATCATCCGGCTTTCGATGTCAGCGAAGAGAACCTTCACATCATCTATCAGGAAACATTATCTCTTGAAGATGCGCTGATAGAACTCAAAGAAAAATATGGATGTGAGCGAATTACAATCCAAAGTGGAGGAACTGTTAATGGAATGTTCCTTCGCCAAAAACTCTTTGATTATGTTGATATTGTTGTAGCGCCAGTACTGATTGGTGGAAAAGAGACATCTACACTGATAGATGGAAGTTCTATAGTAAAAGAAGATGAATTTGATAAATTGGGTGTGTTAAGTTTCATTGGATGCGATGTGCTTAAAAATTCATATATTAGGCTTAGATATAAGGTGGTTTCATGAGCGAATTTGTGGAGGACGAAGTTATGAAAACAGTTGTATTACTATATGAGACATGTTGTATTTACGAAATTGTAATTACGAATTATTTTCTTCAGTGTACGGGCCATGAAATAGTATTTGCTACAGTAGATGGAAAGCCTGTTACAGCTCAGGAGAAGTTTTCATTGAATGCAACTTGTGCATTAAGTGAGCTTGACCCAAAAGATGTGGAGCTTCTTTTGATTCCAGGAGGAGATATCTCAACCATTGATAACGAAGAAGTATATTCTTTCATACGTGCTGTTGTGGATAACAAGCAGCTTGTAGCAGGCATATGTAATGGCGTAGATGAGCTTGATAATGCAGGAATTCTAGAAGGAATAGAATCTACTCATTCTGTTAAGGAAGCGCTTGTTGTAGGGGATTATGTGATTACAGCAAGAGCAAATATGTATGTTGACATGGCCATAGCTATTGGTAAAAAAATGAATCTTTTTGTGGATGAGGCAGATCTGCAAGAGACCATTGACTTTTGGAAATTCCATAAAACATTTTAATGCTCTTGCACAACTTATAAAACTTGTGTATAATCCATTTTATAAACAATCAAAGAAAGAGGAGGTGTTCAATTATGATGAATAGAAAAAATATTATTTCTGAATATCTGTTGAAGGCCTCGGTTGTTTCATAAAAAGAATTCTATTTACCGTGGCTAGGTGCCA
>JAILEJ010000254.1 GCA_024688095.1 Butyrivibrio sp. | reverse complement strand
ACATTTCCATTATTATTCATTCTATATAGAAGAGCATAATCTTCCATATTTTCAGCAAAAAATATTCCTTCACTTGTCGATACAGCTTTAGTATATGAAGTATACTCAGTATCATGAACCTGCATTGACATAAATGTTGAAAAGAGAATTGCTGAAATTGCAATGCTTAGTATATATATAATAAGTAACGCTCTTCTTTGATTATTCATAAATCTGCCTCTTTTTTATTGTAATAATGACTCTGTTCCAATTCTTTTGAAATTGTTGAATAATAGTCTGATCCAGGATCCATTTCCAAGTAACAGTCTTGATAAGAGAATACTAAGTGCAAATATTCCAAGTATAACGCATACCCAGAATAAAATCCCAAAAATAGTATTCGAATAAAGTGAAAACCATGCTTTAAATCTGGAAATAAGACCTTGCTTTTTTTGCCCAACTGCTGCTATTGTTATATCTCTGTATAGTTCCGCAAACTTTGAATAACTGCGATTAGAACTTTTCTTTTGCAATAACACATAGCTGTTTACTTTTTGAGAGGCTTTTGGTTCAAGCAAAAACATCAATATCTTTGCACATTCAACCACACATTCCTTCTCTGTTATTTCTGGATCGAAATCCGCCATATCCATAGCAAAGCCAAGATATATTGTATTGTCAGCTGACAAATTCAATTCTTTTTGAACAAGTATCAGATACAATAAAGGATAAGGTAGTCCCGATGTCATACAGGAAATAATCGTATTACTGCATATTTCCTCACACTGACTAAGCTTATACGAATCTCCAGCATAAAAATCAAAGAGATTACGTTCGCGTCTATATGGAAAAACAATAATATGTCTGCCCATATAAGCAAAACTGTCAACCAGCATTTCGCTGTTGTAATCCCCCATCTTTCTAAATGCTTCAAGAACATTTCTAATAAGTTCATGATCTTTCAACACAATTACCGTGTAAAGACTTTCGCCAGGGGAATTCAAATCCTTGCATATATAGCAGTCATTAGCATCTGTCAGGCTTTTTGTACTTATTACCTCAAGACGCATTTTAGAAGATTCAAATATCATCAGGCACCCCTCATAATGTTATGTTACTTTATGTTTTTTATTTCATTTTTAAATCCGGAATATCCATTTTAAGATCATTTAATGTTGCACCAAGTGTATTTGATGAAGAGTTTGATGAATCACCATCTGGAGCATTATCATCTACATTCTTCTTTACAATCGCATATGCATATGTACAAACTACCGGCATATCAGTGCAATAAATTCGAATCTCATAAACACCTTCTTTTGTTGGAGATGTATAAATTCCATCAGCTGTAATCTCTCCGCTGGCAGGTGCAGTAAGTTCATATGTTATGCTGCAGTTTTTCATGTTATTAAACCTTACGCCAAAGAAGTGATTTTCTTTTGGTCCCATAACTACAGTTGGAGTCTCAGCAGTAATACTCTTATCATAGAAGTAATCAACTGCATCTGTATCATCACCTGATGCAAATTTAATTGCTACCCATCTATACTGAAGAACAAGATAATCAACATCTCTTAAAAGCTTTGCAGCTACTACAAAACTTCCTTTATCATTGAGAACTCTAACTGCCGTTTCTGCATCAACAGCCTGACCTGACTGTTTTGAAAAGAGTTCAGGATTTCCATAAATTGTATTTCTTGCATTTGCACCAAGTGCTTTGTCACTTGAAATATACTCATATCCTATTGAAACATACACATTGCCTTTACCTAATCCATGTGCTATTTCACCAGAATATCTGATATCCCCGGCTCTTGCATTCTTTCCAAGTGGAATCTCAAGAACACCAGTCGCAAAGCTCTTACTAAGATCTGCTCCACCTGAGACAGGTCTCATATTTTTTGCGCCATCATCAACCTGAACTTTCTTTTCCTCAATATCCACATCTTTAACAAAATACTCAAGATATCTACTCTTAAGAAGTTCCTGAGAAGGTGCTGATATATATTTCTTAATTCCAATTTCTGAAATACCTTCTATAATATAAGTTCCTTCTGATCTGACAAGTTTTATATCAGCAAGCTTTATAGCATCAGTAGCACCTATATTTCTCATCTCAAGATTCATAATTGCTGTAGCTCTGTTTACAAGTTCTACAGGAGATGCATTTGTAAGTCTTATCTTAATTGAAAAGCTTGCTGCGGCATTGATTGCCTTATCAGATTCAAAAGCAGTTGCTGAACCGCTCTTTAATATAATTTCAGAATTAATACTATCTGTCTTATCCAGTTTTACCCAAAACTCTTTTGTGTAAACTTCGCCCTCAGCAAGAACAAGATCATCAACATTTATCTCCAGTTCTTTTTCACCCTTTGCTGTAAAGAAGGCTGGAACCTCCAAAACTGCATGACAGGATAGCTTGGAATCAGCCTTTGAAATTTTCTTGATTTCAAGCGTAATCTTATAATTTCTTCCTTTACAAGCAGTATTAGGAACAATAATATCTCCAATGAAATCATTTCCAGTAAAGATATTTTCTCTAGACAGGAATTCAGTCTCAACATCATATCCTTCTTCATAGTCTTCGCTATCTACAAGGTATAATTCATAGCCTTCTTTTATGCGGTTATATTCATATTCCTCTCCATTATCATCTCTATTTACAGAATAAACAGGATGAACATTAGTCTCTTTAAATTTTATTAATAGGCTGGCCATTGTGCTCTTAAGCTTATCATAGCCCTCAATTGAAGAAAGCTTTTTAACAACCGAACTCTCTATTACAATTTCACGTCCGGTTCCATCTATTGCAACACCACTTTCAACCAATATTGATAAATCATCAAGACTGAATACTCCACAGCCACATACAATACCTGAACCATACATTAAGCTGTTCATGAATCTTGCTTTATTAATTGAATAGTTCTGCTCAGCCTGAAAATCGGCGCTTGCAAGTTCCTTTCCACGATAATAGCGATTTCTTTCAAAAGGATAAAGTTGATTATTACTCATTAGTTGCTACCCCTCTCTTTGTTTAAGTAGGAAGGCCATAACCATATAACAAATCTCTTAAAATACTGGTATGACCGGTTTTCTTATATTCTTCATCTGTACATATTGCTAAATCTTCATGTGTTATCGCATTTCCTCTGGCAGCAGCCCTGTATGCTGCCGCAACAGCCGCCGATTTAATGCTGCTTCCTGGAATATCTGCCTTTTGAGCAAGCACCTCAAGTCTTACATCCTCTGCAAGTGGCGCATCCTCAGGAAATACATTCTCCCAAAGCCTTAATCTCTCTTCAGCTCCTGGTTTTTCTATATTTATCATATAGGTTATTCTTCGTTTGAATGCGCTATCAAAATTCTGCATTACATTTGTCGCAAGAATTGATATCCCTTCATACTCTTCCATTTTTTGTAAAAGAAAAGCTGTTTCAGAATTAGAATGCTTATCATTGGATGATGTTACATCTGTTCTTTTAGCAAAGAGTGCATCTGCTTCATCAAAAAATAATATTGCGTTTGAATCTTTTGCTGCATCAAATACCGCTCCAAGATTTTTTTCACTTTCTCCAATATATTTACTGCTTATTTGTGAAAGATCAATTCTATATATATCAAGTCCAAGCTCATTTGCCAGTACATTAGCTGCCATGGTTTTTCCAGTACCAGGCGGACCATACAATGCTATGACAAGTCCTCGTCCATAGGGGAGTTTTTTATCGAACCCATACTTTTCTAAAACAGTCCCCCTGTAAATCACTCTGTTAATTATTCCATCAAACTTCTGTCTTGCTTCACTTGAAACCGTAAGATCATCAAATGTAAACGAACTGCATAATCTTGTGGCCAAACCATCAAATTTAGCCAAACATATTTTTCTGATCTGACTTTCAAGAACTTTCTTATTTATTACAATTTCAATCTTGTCTTTTGTCTGAACCGAATCTATATCCATCAGACAGTTCTTGATCACTTTCCTGATTTTTCCTGCGTTTAATCTATATTTTGAAGTTATCTCCGAAAGTTTTACATCCTTTGCAAACTTAACTTCCATATCCTTAGCAAAATTCTCATAAAATTTTTGCTGCTCTTCATCACTTATTCTTTCAAGCAATATCTCATATATATCTACTGAAGTAAGTCTTGTGCTTATACTATCTGTCCCGCCCATCACAATAAGATTTGTATATTTTGATATGTATGTAAGCAGCCTTATAAATTCACTTTCATGAAGACCGTTTTTCATTTCTTCATCATTACAATCTATGTATATAAGATACTTATATAAAACCAATAACTGGATTATTCGTGTAAGTACCTTTTCTCTTTCAATTTCATCAAGATTAAAAAACTTTGTTACATCAAGGATCATCAAATTACTTTCGAGCTCATCCGCCAGCTTTCCAGCAAGGAATTTTTTTCCGGCACCTTTTTCAGCTTTAAGAAAAATAATCCCTTCCATAGCTACCACTTCATGCATACTTCCAATTGTAAGTATCTGTTCATATGCATTTTTATGAGCTATTACTTCACCAAATACTAAATCCAGGTCTTCTTCCGCAATACACCTTGCACACAAAGAAGCTGTACCAAGAGGAATCACTTTCCCCAGAAAATAATTTGAAACTCCACTTCTAAGTTTTATACCCGTTCCAAGTCTAATATCTTCGGTTATTTTTTCAGGACAAATAAAAATCTCATTCAAAAAGCTATTTTCATCTAACAGAGATCCTATATCTATATCCTCATGAAAAAAAAGCCCTGCTGTTAGAGCTACTAATCCATATGAAAAACTCTTTTTTGAATTATCCTCAGTTGAATTAGCTAATTTTATCAGTCTGTCAATCTGAGGATAGAACTCTTTACACACAGCAAATATAAGCGCAAGGAACTCTAGTTTAGAGAGCCCCCATAAATTATACTCTTCATATAAATAATTAAATCGCGCTAATAATGAATCAGATTCTGATTCTTCATCAATATCCCTGGTAATTTCACCAAGCACATCTAATAAAAAATCTCTCCATTCATTCAAGTAATTATCCATTAGTCTTTGCCTCTCAAAGTAACCTTGTAATCGCAGTAAAATCAGATAGCTATATGCTTTTCAATCAAATTTTCTCTAAGATTGGAAAGTGCTATCTTATGATGCTGCTTACAACTATTGTAGGAAATATTCATTTTTTGGGCTATTTCTTTCAGGGTATAATTACAATAATAGTATAAAACGATAATGCTCTTGTCTTTCTCTGAAAGTGTCTCCAAGGCATCCGCAAGAAGCTCTACATTTCCATCACTAATATTACCGTCATATGCAAGCTCATCTCCCAGAACTTCCATATTAAGCGGCATACTCTCATGGTGTACTCGATAGAAATCAATCACTTTGTTATGTGTAATTGTATAGATCCACGTAGATATAGACGCTTTACTAGAATCAAAGTCATCCATTTTCAACATAACTTTTTCAAAGACATCTGCGTGGATATCCTCAGCATCCTGTATATTGTATACTCTGCTTCGGATATAGTTCATCACTTTTTCGTTATAAGTAGAATATATTTGTTCATAGTTATTCTGCATTATAAAGAATCCCCCCCTCTTTGGTTCATCAATATACTAAAATATTATAATACAAGTCCAACGAGGTGGTCAATTACCCGAAAAAAATTTGTCAAAGTTCCGTATTTTCTATCATATTTCAGCTGCCGTTTGTGAATTTTGCCTTGCTTTTTGATTTATTATTAAACTATTTTACATTTTGTCAAAAAATTCGTCAGTTTCATTCTGCAAACTTGGTATAAAAAGTATAATAATTCCCAAAACCACACTTATCAGAGCTATCATAAACAGCCAGTTTCGAAGGCCTGTAAACTTCCCCTGCCCCGTAATAACTCCTGTTGAGGTTATTGTATCTGCTGTATACTCTGTAATTGTGCCGGTTGTAGTATATTCTGTGTTTTCTGCAGAAGCCAATTCTTCCATTGAAACAGGCTTTATTATGACTGTATAATCAGATGCATGTGTCATCTCATAAGACACTATTCCATCTTCATTTACCTTCGTACTATCTACAAGTTCAAGCTGTCCCTTATCTACATTGTAATAGAACAGATTTCCATACATTCCAGCATTAGAACTGTCAACATTTACTGTTAAAGTAGCTGTAAATCCAAATTCTCCATCATGTTTTATTTCGAAGTCATAATGAGGATATACATCAGCCAACTCATTCAAAAGTGTTGATGGAATATTTTTACTTCCACTTACTATACTAAGATCAATATCTTCAGCCGGAAGTGTATCTATAGTCTTACCATTTATTGTCCATTTATAGTCATCTGGCATATCAAGTGTAATCTGCACATCTTTAGCTTTTAAAGCCTGTAATGTTCTAACCGGAACTATACTTGTTCCACTCATATCTACATCTATACTTGTACCATCTTTGGCACCTACTATTTCACTTGTAATTGAATCCCAACCAGATGTCAACGCCTTACCTATATGTACTTCACCTGTAGCATCAGTAATATATGGATCTCTGGTTATTACTCTGTCAGAAATATTTGATGTAGTAGTTGTATTTGAATCCGAATCTGTAATTTTGATAGCATCACCCTTACTTCCACTTGCAGTTCCTCCTGAAGTTGTAGATGCATTTTTTCCAGATTCAGTAATTCCTATATTTTCTGTCTTGCTTCCAGTATTTGTGTTTTTGCCCGAAGTACTTCCCGAAGAACCTCCTGCTATTCCGTTAGGTACTGGAGTAAGTCCCTGACTGCCAGACGACGATGAAGAGGATTTTGATGAAGAACCAGATGAAGATTCTGATGAAGAATCACTTGATCCTGTTCCCTTCTTTGAACCCTCTTTTTTATAAACATCACTTACATTTCCTACTCCGTCCACGGCAACTGCATAATAAACATAAGTTGTATCAGTTAATGCCGGTATAGAAAACAAGCCTTCAATTGCACTGTTTTCACCAGCTACAACTTCAGAGCTGCTCATCTGTCCAGGATCATCTGATGATTTAAAATATGAAAGATAATATTTCTCAACACCTGTAAGATCATCTGATGCTGCAACTGCAACAAGCATATTTTCTCCATGCAGAGTTTCTGTAACAGATGAAACTGTTGGTGCCTGAGTATCATTCAATATACCCTGAGAAGATATATATGTCTTATTTCCTGCAACATCCACGATTTTTGCATATATAAAGCTGCTTGAATCAACATTAATTTTAGGCTTATTATCTTTATCATAAGTAGTCCAGCTATCTCCTACAGCTTTTTCAATCGCGCTGCCAGAAGCATATAGTTTTTTTCCTATATAATATTCAACCGTATCTATTCCTGATAAATTATCACTTGATGAAATCTTAATCGTGTCCTTATCCTTGGTGTAGTATGCAAGGTCATATGACTCATTAAGTTCTTCGCTCATATAATCACCGGCTTTTATAGATCCTGTAGGAGCCGTAGAATCTATATTCACAGAAACCGCTATTGCTGGTGATACTGTAGATGTTGAATCATTTTTAAAATAAAGATTTGCTCCAACGCCAATACCTTCTCCTGTTATGGTATAGGAATCTACAAACTCTCCATCTGTGCTGGTACTCATAGTGTATCCTGGCGCCATAATAGTAACATCCTTGGTATACCAGTCCTGTTTGGTTGACTTATTGTTATACCATATTTCTATTTCTTCAGAATAATCTACAATTGAAAAATTCCTTGTAATTTCATTTTTATAATTACCCATTCCAGTAATTGTGATTGTAGGCGCATTTGTATCAGATGCCTGAGCTGCTTTTATATTATTTGAATAGGTAACTGTATAATCAACACCAGAAGTAAGTGTATAACTGCCATCTGTAACAGTAACTACAGGAGTAACATCTGTACCTGTATACGCATATGAGCTTTCCATAGATACAGTTATATCATCATTATCAAGACCTTTTGATGAAATAATACAATAATCTGTTTTTGAAGTATCACAATATACAGTACTTCCAGAACCTATACCATAATACTTAACAGTAACCTTATATGTTCCTGCATCAGTAACTGTAGGAACAACGGTCGTCTCTGCACCATCATCAAGAACATATGTAACCTGATCAACTTCAGATGAATCATAAGTTACATCCGAGCAAACAGGATGAGTATTGTGATCATATATTCCAGAATAGAAAGTTGCAGATATAGATGATAAAGTAATCTGACTTCCTATATTAAAAAGTTTTGTAGCTGTGCCACTATAATTTCCAGTTCCTGTTACAGTAACTGTTGGAGGTGTTCCACTTGTTGTTGTCGCCTTATCTACATTATTTGAATAAGCCACAGTATAATCACTACCCTGGCTAAGTGTAACGCTTTCTCCATTAACAGTATCTGTTACTGTTACTACAGGTTCAACAGCACTTCCAGTCCATAAAAATTCGTAATCACTTCCATCAGATGTCGAAAGAGTTATCATATCTGAAGTAATTGTTTTTCCACTAATAGTACTTGTAACAGTAGTTTCTGCCGTTCTTGTATTGTCTGCAATACTATATACTTTTACATCAACAGAGTATGTGCCCGCATTGGTCTTTTGTGGAATACTTGTAGATGTTGATCCATTCAGTGTATATATTACATTATAAAGAGATGTATCCAGATTATTCATCTGAACAAGTTCATGAGACGAACCATCATAAGTAACATTAACAGCATCTACCGAAACCTCATCAAGAAGAGTAGTCGATGAATTAAGTACATACCCTTCAAGTTCAATCTCTTCAGATTCAGCCAAGTCTGTTTCTTCGATTTCATCTGAATCATATAAATTTTCGATTCCTATATAATCATATAATGCTTCTTTCTGTTCATCAGAAAGATCACCCATAAGGTCATCAAGTTCATCCCCTGACATATCCTTAAGCTGATTTATGGCTTCATCTTCTGATATCGAATCATCATTTTCATCATTTTCTGAAGTAGTATCTGAATCATCAGATATCTCGTCATCCAGTATAGAATCTATATCATTTCCACTTACAGAATTATAGTCATCAGATTCCTCTTCATCATTTTGAACTTTTGAAACATAATCCAAAGAATCATTATATGCATCTTCTGAAATATCTGTTTCTTCTAATGTATCTGTTTCTCCAGTCTCATATAAGGTATCTTCAGAACTTATAGCACTTGCACTATTAGAAGCTGTTTCATCTAAGGCTCCCGTACTGTCGCTATCTGATGAAGCATCTGTAGCTGCTGATGTATCCTCTATAGTCTCATATGCTTCTGCAAAAATAGTACCTATTCCCGTTGTCGTACATATAACCGCTATAGACAATAATGATGCAAATGCGCGTCTTGCCTTTCTGTTAAGCTTCTTAAATCTGTTATTCATAGACCTACCTCACAAAAAATCATAAAAACATTTTTTATCCTACTGTATATTCCTTTACGTCATCTTCAGTAGTTGTTGTAACTAATTCTCTGTATTCTTCTGGGAATTCCTCTTCTGTTACTTTTCTAATATCAAGAAATTCTGTAGAACAATATCCTACTGTATTATTAGAAGTAACAACCTTACACCAGTCATCTCCATATTCAAGTATATAACCACTGGATTTCTGATTCAGTTTCTCAAGAACATTTGCAGAAAGATCTGGATTATCTCTTACTCTTAGTTTGTTCTGAGTATGATTTGTATCATATGCATAGTAAACAACCTCTGCCTCATCTTCTTCAGCTTCAAGATCTTCTTCCACGTCTTCTTCCAAAATGTCTGCACTTGACTCTTCAGAAGCACTATCTTCTTCTGTTGCTTCTATTTCTTCCTCTATTTCTTCTGTTGCCTCTTCTTCATCTGCTTCCTCTGTTTCAACTTCTTCTGATGATTCGGATGCCGCAATATTTGATACATCCTCAGATTTTTCAGAAGCGGAATTAGAATTCCCAACCACAGTTTCTGCCATTGGAGCCTGTACATTCGCATGTCTTCTATTAAATATCGAATAGTCTCCACTTAAAAAAGCAAATGCAAAAAAAGCTACAATAATGTAAAACAACAACATGAAAATCATATAATTAGAATTTTTTTTCATCCGACTCTCTCCACATAACCTAAAGTTTAATTAGCTGCTGCACTTGTTGGAAGCTGGATATAAATACCCATACCTTTTCCTTCACTGCTTCTTGCATAAATATTTCCGCCATAATAGTCAACTATTGCCTTTGCCTGAGTAAGTCCAAGTCCGTTACCGCTTATACGGTTTGAGCCCTGATAATTAAGTTCAAATATATGTTTTGTTTCAGACTCTGCAAGTCCTTTACCACTATCCTTTAGCACTATAAATATATCGTCATTTATAGCTGAAATAGTAATTACAAGGATTCCTTCCTGATTCATATACTTAATAGAATTATCAATAATATTTCTAAACAAAATTACTATACGCTTTTCACTTGCTTTAACTTTTAAAGCGCCTTCTGATGTCGATATATTGATCTGCATTTTTGCCTTGCGAGCCGCTTCTGAAAGCTCATCCGCTACACGTTTTGCAACTTCAATAATATCAACTTCGCTCTTTTCATCTTCATCATCAATCTCAGGAAGAAACGAACTGATTGAGGCCTTTTCATTTATTGAAGCTATCATTTCATCACTTTCATTTTTCTTTTCTTCAATTTCCTTTAAAAGACCTTCATTTCTTGTTTTTTCATCCTGTAACTGATTTTCTGCTCTCTCAACTTCTTTTTTCATTTCAGAAATCTTATTATCGCAATCCCTTACAGTCTCAGCATTCTCTGCTCTCATAATACCGATTTCCTGCTGTAATCTGTCAATTTCCTCAGGATTACCCTTATCATTGTAAGCAAGGTATGCAAACATAATAATTGCAATACTATGAAGTACAAAAAGTACAACAATAAGGTACAGATCAAAACTAAAAAATCCATAGATTACAAAAACATAGAGTATACATGAAATAATAAGTAAAATTTTTTGATTCCTGGTCATTTTGCCTCCCTTAATCTAGCAATAGATTCTTTTATTTTCTTTATTTTTGCTTCAATAACTTTTTTCTCATTTGCAGATCGAGTAAATTGCATATTTGCACGTTTTAATCTCTGCCTGTAAATATCTGCCTGTGCTTCTTCGAAGCCACTAAGATTCTGGTATGAGAAGCTTCCGCTACCAAACTGAGTCGACTTGATCAAATTCTTTTTGCCTTCAAGTTTACCGGCATTAAATTTAAGAAATGCTTTTCCTCCTCCGAATTTATCGCGGTATCCTTCCCATGCATCTTTATCAGTAAGCGACTTGTCACTAAGAAATGCAAATCTTTCAGAATATTTCTTTGTTAACCTGTCCATCTCTTTGTACTGGAAATTAATAAGATCAATAGGTTTTAAAATATTCTTATCTTTTAATGCTTTATCTGCACCAAGCTTGAAAAACGGATTAACTACGCTCGAAATCTTCTTGATCGTATCTTTAAAACCACTACCATCTCTTTTGGCCAAAGCTCTGTATTCCTCTTTCTTCCCACTCTTCAAAAGTTCAATACGATCAATTCTCTTCTGGGACTCTTCCTTAAGTCTTCTATCTTCATACTCAAGAATCATGTTTGGAGTCACAAGGGCATCCGCATGTTCATTTACATAATTTGTAAGTCCCCTTCCTCCACCAAGATGATTCTCATATAAATCCTGGAGCTTTTTAATTTTTTCTTCATTAGATAGCTCTTTAAATTCGTCGCTGTTTTTCAATTCCCTGAGTCTTTGGATTCTCTCTAAATGGCCTCCTGTAGACATAATAGTCTTATCCTTTTCATCTTTCAGTTCTATAAGATCCAGTTCTTTACCTGCTGCAGCGCCAGCGCCCTTATTTATTCCCCACTTTGCAAGCTCAGCGGCTTTTTTTCGCGTTTTTACATACCATGAATGAGTTGATGTTTCTCTTGCCTTGCTTTCTGCAAATCTGTACATTTGCTCCATGGTAATTTCACTTTTCTTAAGATTTCTGTTTTTTCTGGCATAATCTTCCTGAAAATGCTTAAACTGGCTTCCTCTTGCATCTTTATATATTTCAACCATATGAACATCAGACTCTTTTTCTTCCTGTAATTTCAGTAACTTTTGTTCAAGCTCATAATGATTATCTGATATCAGGAAATTCTTAACATGCTTTTGTTTACCAATTTCCGTCTTAAGAGCTTCTATTATAGCCTCATCATCTGCAATATAATTACCTTTAACAGCGCCATCAAGAAATCCACTTACAGCGCTTGCGTTCTGCACATTCTCTCTGGAAATAAAGTCAGCTTTTCCACTAAAATAATCTGCTCTTATTCTGTCTATATGAAGTTTTTTCATCTCAGGATCATTTATTTCATTTGCCTTATCATATTCCTGACTAAGATACTTTGCTCTGTCCTCATGCTTTTTTGCTTTATCTTTTTTATTCTTTCCCTCGTAATAATGTTTCCTTCCATTCTCATAAATAATAATAGTAGGAATACTCACATTTTCTTTTATTATCTCTTTTCGTTTTTCATTACTTATGAAATACTCTTTTAAACCTGTATAATCTACACCTTTTAACAAATCCTTAATTGTAGTTCTTTTATTAAGCTGATCATTTTTATTAGTAGCAACTTTTTGCTGCTCATAATCTAACAGTTCCTGGCCAGTTGCCCATCTATAACTTTCTTTTCGGACATCACTAATAGTTCTTCCATCAAAAAGAACTGCTTTTGCACGATTCAGAAGAATTTCCTTTTCGTTATCATCAGTTTCTTTTTCATACTTTGTTTTATATGCTTCAATCTCCCTAAACGCTATATATGCCTTTGAAGCATCTTCATCTCTGACCAGTTCAGACTCTTCATATGCAATTATGGTATCTATATCTGCAAGGCCAAATTCCAATGGACTTCTAAACAGACTCTTTCCTATATATTTATTTTTTTTCTCCTTAAATTTAACTTTAGTACTGCCTTTTATTCTCTGCCATCTGGTAGAGTCGTCATAACCTTCATAGTCATTATAGTTCTTATAAAAATCAAGAAACTCTTTGTCTGGTTGATCTCTCTTATCTTCAGTTATATTAAGTTCTACCATTTTATTAATAAGCGCAAAAAATCTTCGATTTCTGTCTTCATTATCTTCTGCCAACCTATCCCGCTCATACTGAATAAGATCATCCGCAGAAGCATAATCTGACAGACTATAATCTATATCTTTTTTAGCAATTTCATAGTAATAATTAGTAAGATTCTGATTTGGGGTATTCATATCTGTTATACCGCTCGCATCAATATAATCCATAAGTTGTCTTATAACTTCACGATTCTTTTTCTGTATATCAGTAATTCTGGAAAGTTCGAATTTCTTGAGCTCTTCCCTTGTTGCTATTGCTTCTGATGCAAGCTCTTCTATCTTGTTTTCCATTCCTTTACTAACTTCTTCTTCCTTACCAAATTCAGTCTTATAATAATCAAAGGCCTTATCATTAAGATCTTCTTCGTCCTTACCTTCTGCCCAGTTTTTAAGCTTATTGAATCGGTACTCATGTATCTGAAGCTT
>JAILEJ010000250.1 GCA_024688095.1 Butyrivibrio sp. | reverse complement strand
GGGCTTAAGACACTCCAGATTATTCCCAGATAAGATCTTGCATATTTTCTTTTTATTTCTCTTCCTGTAAGTTCACGAATTACAAACCAGTACTGCTTGATTTCTGCCATTCGTTCCTGTATAGGAGTAGCCCCCACATTTTGTTCTAACTGTTTATCCATATAGCCCTCACACACACAAATATAGGTACTTTGGTATATTTTTTGCATTAATCTGCACCAAAGTACCTATTTCAGTATATATCTACACTATAGAAAAATCAATTTTAAAATTTCTTAAAATATTAGGTGATGCTCTTTTATCTAATACTTTTCCTCAAATACATCAGGAAGTTATAGAGCTTTGCGTTAAATAGACTCCAGCTTTTACTTATATTGCACCTTACTATACTTGCATATATCCATCCGCTTTCATGAATTGTCGGTAGTGTTTTTTTGCCATCACTATCGTCACGAAATCTTGCTCTAAACCATATATATATCTTGTTAATCAGTCTTAAATTACATATATCTTCATAGGACAGATCTGCGGCTATATGCTTTTTATCTGTTTCAAGTACATCATCACAGAAGAACAGATTGCCATAGCTGCAAGCCTCCCAGTCATCGGGATTTGCCATAAGTGTTTTTAATATTCCCGGAGATATTCTATAGCCGGTATCCTTTCTGTGATATTTAACATAAGCTGCAGCATACAGTGTTATTATTTCTTCAGTCATACTCAGGAATTGCCCATTAAGACTTCCGCCCTCAGATAACTTAGCTATAAATTTACCATCATCATTTTTTTCATATGATAAGGTCATCCCCGTTTTTTCAGAACTTACCGCTTCAAAGAGGCAGTTAGAAAAGAGGGTTTTTCTCATAATTCCATTTCGCGGAGCAAAATAAAAAGATTTATAGTTTTCTTTTTTCATTTCCTTTGGAATCTCATATAGTCCAAAGTAATACCCTTTTAATTCCAGTTCAGGCTTCTCTAATCGAAGTAATTTCTGAAGACTTCTCTGAGTTGTCCCGATCCAGCCACTGTCCACAATTGCACATTTACTTCCATCCAGCATTCCTTCCTGTCGTAGATATCCAAGTACAAGCGGAAGTTTGTCCCTGCCATGAGCCTGTACCATAGGTGCAAGTTCTTCTTTATGCGCTTTTGCTTTTTCTTTAAGTGCCAGTATTTCCGGACGGGACAGTATTTCATCAAGCGGTCTTTCAAAACCAATTATTTCTGCAAAAAGCTTCATCTCATTTTCTGTCAACGCGCCTCTTCCAAGTATCTTGCGCATTGTTACATCTATTCCGCTCAGGAACATCATATCCAGGAAGGCATCACCTTTAATAGCCATTTCAGGGATTCGCAGTGCATACCTTGAAACTCTCAGATAGTGCAGTTCAGGGATTTTTTCTTTCTCAGTCTTGTATATCGTTATAACTTTTTTGGCTGCAAGATACACAGGATATGCATCTCTTGAAAGGAAATACAGCTTGTCTATACCATCCTTTATTGCGTTTCTTATAACCCATAGTGCATATTCTGTAATTACAGGAGCACATGTATGTATATAATGTTCTCTCATATGAAGTAATTGATTATCTTTTATTACTACATCTTTAGTTTCAATATCCCTGTTATTAGAAAAAGAGGATACTGATTCCAGTTCCTCCATTACATTTCTTGATGAATCTATATATGCCGGATTTTTCTCAAGCACCTTTTTATAATGATCAAGTCTCTTAACCATAGATTACTTCCTATACATTTGACTTTTTATGTTTTAAGAACTCTATTAGTCTTACAGGAACGAAAGCTCCGATTATAGGTCTAAGGCAATATGCCCAACCTATAGGGAAGAGCATTCCCATTTTCTTAAAGTTTTCAAACCTTACTTTTGCTTCATATACTCTGAATTTAAAATCTCTGGTATGATATGTATCTCTATCAATATGGTATTTGAATAGTATCTGCTGCATATTACAGCCCTTAAGTCCTGCCTGATAGAGTCTCATAAATATCTCATAATCCTCGCATCTAAGGGTTTCTTTTCTAACTGAGTAGCCATCATTGTCAAAAAGAGTTGCCCTTCTATACATAACAGTTGGATGGATATAAGGTGAGAATTTAAGGTAATCTTCAGCTGTTGGATGTTCGGGTCTTGTTGTAACACCCCAGTCTCCGTTTTCATCAAAGATCTTGGCATTACATCCGCACCAGTCATATTCCGGATGCTCTTTTAGAAACTCTAACTGTTTCTCAAACCTTTTGGGCATGGATATATCATCATCATCCATTCTTGCTATAAATTTACCATTTGCTTTTTCAAGACATTTATTTAATGAAAATGCCAGTCCGTGGTTTTCCTCACTTCCAATTACAACAATTCTGCGATCCCTCTTTTCAAGTTCTCTGATAAAAGCGGAAGCTTCAGGCTTTGATCCATCATCATAAATAATAAATTCAAAATCTCTGAAGGTCTGAGTCAGTATTGAACTAACTGCCCTGTCCAGATCTGCTGTATTCTTACCACTATAAACTCCCATTATGACGGA
>JAILEJ010000239.1 GCA_024688095.1 Butyrivibrio sp. | reverse complement strand
TAACCAGGATCAGATTGTGTCAAGGGAGCAGATTGCTACAAGGATATGGGGATACGATAATGATGCAGAGTACAACAATGTTGAGGTATATATTTCTTTTACCAGAAAAAAGCTTGCATTTCTCGAGACTGATATGGAAATAAAAGCAATAAGAGGACTGGGATATCAGATTAGAAAAAAGGACAAATAAATGTTTAAGAAGACAAGAATTAAAATAATGATATTGATTACATCTACTATATCATTACTACTTATTGCTACACTTTTTGCAATATCTTTAACCTCATATATTGAAGAATATAACCAGACTTCGGGTCATATAGAAAGTGGCTTTTTGAGCATATTTGAATATGGCAGCCCACCAGATATAAATGATACTCCTCCAGACGGCCTTCCTGAGCTGCCTGAAGGAGTAACTGAAGGTGAAGGATATACTCCCGCGAGACTTGACGAAAATAGTGTTGATTTACAGCTTGTTGCAATAAAACGGTTTGTCAGAGTTATGATAAAAAATATGGTAAGGATAGGTATATTTGTCATAATAATTGTATTTATTGCATCGTATTTTATCTCTGGGTGGATAATGAAACCACTTGAAATTTCATATAAAAAACATAAGCAGTTTATTTCAGATGCTGGGCATGAGCTAAAAACTCCTGTAGCTGCAATAGATATAAATGCAGAACTTCTTGCCAAAGATATCGGAAACAACAAATGGCTTGACAGCATAAGGTATGAGAGTCGCAGAATGAATGAGATTGTAAAGCAGCTCCTTGATTTAGCACGAGCTGAAAATGTTCAGCCTGCAAAGGAAGAGGTCAATTTAAGTGAACTGGTTATGGGAAGCGTTCTTCCATATGAAGGAGTCGCATTTGAAAAAGGTTATGAGATGCAGACTTTTATTGACTCAGATATTAAATATAAGTGTGACAGGAATCAGATGGAACAGCTCGTGGCTATTCTTACAGATAACGCAATTTCTCATTCGGAAGGAGATGGCTTTATCAGGATAGAGCTTACGGAGAATAGTGGACATGTTTACTTAAAAGTTTCTAATCCGGGAAAAGAAATATCCAGGGAAGACAGGGATAATTTATTTGAGAGATTTTACAGGTCAGATAAATCACATTCAGATACAGGACATTATGGGCTGGGACTTGCTATAGCAAAAGCCATTGTAGATAGTCATAAAGGCGCAATAGATGTGCAGTGTAGCGAAGGTAAATGTGAATTTATTGTGAAATTATAGCATTTTTAGTTTTCTTTAATGTTTCTTCAATAAAACTTCAATCTTCATATTGATAATAAAGTCAAACAAAATAATAAATATTTTTCAGCTATGGAATGATAACAAAATTGGAAACTGGAAAAAATATAATGGAGGCTTTGGCTAAATGAAAAGAAAGAAGATATTGGCATTATTAACATCTGCGGCTCTTGTTTTATCAACAGTAGGATGTGGCGCAGCAGATAGCGGCACAGGAACTGATAGTACAACATCAGAAACTGAGAATACTCAGGAAACTGAAGCAGCAGAAGAGGATACAGCAGAATCAGAGGAATCTACTGAAGAGACTTCAGAGGAAACAACTGAAGAAGCTGTAGAGAGTGATTCATCAGAAGATAGTGAATCAGATACTTCAGCGCTGGATGCAACAACTGATGAAGACAGGGCTTATATAGAAGAAACATTGAATCTTGCAAATAATGAAGAAGTTACATGGACCTATGATTCAGAGGCAGATGCCTGGACAATGAGCATCGTAAGTGCTGTTGCTTATGCAGAGATTGAAGATGAAGAAGGCGTGTCTGTATGTGTTCCTGGTGCATATATAAAGGGAATTGATACAGATGGGGATGGTGTAGAAGACATCACTGCAGATTCTTATACTGAAGAGGTACATGGCCAGCTTGTAATTGATTATGATGCAGAGGTAACAAGCTCAAACGGACAGGTATATACAGCTTCAACAGCACCTGTAATTTTAAATACAGGAGCTGCAGGATATAGCTCATCAACAAATACTGCGGCAGCTACAACATATGCTTCAGAAGGATACATAAATGTATCATGTGGTAACAGAGGAAAGAATGATACTGCAACAGATGAAGATGGAAATGAGTATTATACAGGTGATGCACCAAGCTGTCTTGCAGATCAGAAGGCGGCAACAAGATTTGTAAAATATAATATTCTTCTTGGAAATCTTCCTGGAAGTACAGAATACTGGGTATCAACAGGTGGATCAGGCGGTGGTGCTCATGCAACAATGTTTGCAGCAACATCCAATAATTCGGATTTTTATGATTACCAGATTGAAGTTGGAGCTGTAGGTGTATATGTAAATGAAGATGGTACTTATGATACAACAGTAACAATTGATGGTGAGGAATATGATATTTCAGATGGTGCATGGGGTGCAGTAGCATACTCTGCCATTACATCACTTTACGAAGCTGATATGGCAATGGCCTTTGAGTATTATATGGATACAACATATGATTTTAATACTTCTTTCCAGAAGCAGATGGCTGAATATCTTTCAGAAGAGTACATGGAATATATCAATTCACAAAATCTTAGCGTTAATGAAGCGGATGTAGAGCTTGATATTAATGGTGATGGCGATATGGAAGACACTATCGACCTGACTATCGAGTATGATGAAGAAAAATATGCTGATACTAATGGATATGGTGGAACATATGTAGACTTCTATCTCGCTGAGTTTATTTCTAATCTTCAGTGGTATCTTGATAATCTTGATTATGCAGAAGACTGGACATGGTTTGATGAAGACGGAAATGCTCTTTCAGACGAAGAGGTTGCAGCTATGACTTCTGAAGATAAGGCTACAGCATTTATAGAAGGTCGTTATGCTAAGAGCTCATCCTCAGAAGGTGGAATGGGAGGCCCAGGAGGCGGAATGGGCGGCCCTGGCGGCGATATGACAGGCGGCCCTGGCGGTGATATGGCAGGTGGACCTGGAGAAATGACAGGTGGACCTGGTGAAGATAGTGCTGATGCATCAACAGATGGTGAGTCAACAGAAGAAGGTGCACCGGCAGATGCTGAAGGCGCTCCTACAGATGCAGAAGGTGCACCAGAAGATGAAGAAGCTTCTGCTGATACAGACAGCTCTTCAGATAGTGATGAACGTAGCTTTGCCAACAGTGATGTTGCAGCTAATTCAGCCGGAGACACTATGGATGTTGGAACACCTGATGCTGGTACAACTCAGTCAGCCGGAAGTACAACAGATTCATCTTCATATTCAACTTAC
>JAILEJ010000231.1 GCA_024688095.1 Butyrivibrio sp. | reverse complement strand
ACGCTGATCACAAACACAAAAAGATGGTACATACCAAAGCTTCCCATAAAAAAGATGCTTCCGCATATGCACCATATTTGGATCATAATCTGTAATTTCCTGTTGTTTTTCAGGAACCTTGTCATCAAAAAATATATGATAACAAAAAGTGGCAAAAATGCAAAAATAAAGCCAAATGAGTTAAACAGCATAATAACCCCTAACTAATATATGACCTCAGGGTCATAATAAATTAAATATCCATCAACAATATTTATAAGTTCAAGCCCTTCATCTTCAAAGCTACCTTCAAGAGTTCTCGTCTCCGATACCACAATATAACTACATTGTGCCTGCCTTGTAGTTTCTACAAGGGCTTCAACATCAATATAACCTTCTCTTTCCATTTCCTCATGAACAGCATTGTAATAATTCCATTGAGATGAAATTATATCTCTCCCATATGGCATCAGAATATCCGTGTCATATTGTCTTACAAAATGAACCATCTCTGATGGAAATACCGCTCTTACCCTGTCATGATCATCATAAGGAACGATTTCATCGCACACATCAATAACCGACTGTGGTATATGATAAGCATTTTCAGCCTTTGTCACATATTGATTATTATATACAAGGCTTCCCGATACCACTACGAGAATAGACATAAGTATAAGTCCGATTCTTTTTCTTCTTGCAAAAAAGCTGCACCCTGCATAAGCAATAATAACACCCATAGGTATAGTCCATAATATTCTGTAATAAGTATCTGAACCATCTTCAAGCAATGCCACAAAAACAATTCTGGTAAACGGAATAAAAAATGCAGCAAGAATAATTAATGGAGCTATGACTATTACCAGCTTTTTATATAATTCTTTTTCTTTTATAAGAAGATAGATAACAGACGCTATAAAAAGTCCCATTATCAATCCTTTGCCGGCATATAATTTAAACATTACCCAGCATTCCATAAATATACCGTACATCAGAATACCTCATTTTTTTGATAATAATGTGAAAAACCGAATTATTGTTTTTCTAAATACTCAATAACCAATATCTTGCATCTTCATTTTCAATTTTTACAATCTCCAAATTGAAAGATATAAAAGGAGATAAACAATACTTGGAATAATCGCAAATATGGCAAGTGGAATTATCTTAAGTTTCCTCGTATATATCAAAAGCATAAGCGTTAGCAATCCCATAAGGCCACCACCAAGAAGTATTCCCATTGAGCTGCATATTCCAGCAGTCATATTTACCAAAAACAAAAGTAACCATGGTCCGTTATCAGTTGCCTTATTTTCAAACAGCCACAAAAACAGCCATACAATGAGTGGCAAAACAAAATTAGCCACCATGGCCTTACCCTGCCAGGTTCTCATCATCAAAAATGTCTCGGAAGTATATATAGAAACATTTCCATACATTTGGAGAAGAGACATTATTATCATAAAAATTGGTAGCATCTGCTGATTTTTTCTGAAAAGAATTCTTCCTATCTCAATATATACAAGATATACAAGCGGTAAAAAAATAACCGGAATTATAGTATGTGAAAAAATAGTTGAATGTATTTCACAGTTTTCTGCAATTGCGGCTATCCACATAGTAATAACAGCAAGTGCATGTCTGATATCAAGCGAAGTGGATATACCTGTATATGGCTGAATCGTATTCATAACACCAGCCTGCTGAGCAAGCAGAGATTCTACAACATAATATGCATCATCACCATCAAAGGATGCTCTTGTCATTGCCATATATATTTGAAAAAGAACAATTCCAAAAAATAGTATCCAATAAAAAATACTTTCTCCTGAATATTGTAATTTTATATTCATTACCTTTATATGAGGATTCAAAAGGTTCTCAGGAGCAGATCTGTTATCTCCAGGAAAAAGTGTGTAAAAAATATCCTTTATATTCCTCTTGCGTCTGACCTTCCAGATTGCAGACACCGCTCCCAAACCACAAAGAACCGCACATGCAATATTGTAATATTGCACACAATATGCGAAAGCATTATATGTAATATTTATCATACATGGTATTGCCACCAGTTCAAAAACCCCGAACATCAAAAGATATCCTGTCAAAAAAGTAATTCCAACAGTTCTTTTTGGTGACTCTAATACAACCGTTCCCAAAAATCCCATTAGAAACGGTATAATAAAAAGCCATAAAACTATCATAAAAAAGGTTCCTCCCACTGTCCCCAAGAGGGTACAGCCTTTTTTTGAATAATATTATACAAGCATAGATTTCAGATGTTCTCTCAAAATGCTTATTCCAGTCTTATTTTCTCCACCACGTGGGATAATAATATCTGCATATTTTTTTGAAGGCTCTACAAACTGTTCATGCATAGGCTTAACCGTCTGTCTGTACTGTGACAGCACTGACTCAACGCTTCTTCCTCGTTCTGAAATATCTCTCTGAATACGTCTCATAAGTCTCTCATCAGCATCTGTTTCAACAAACACTTTGATATCCATAAGATCACGTAATCTGGCTTCCTCTAATATAAGTATTCCTTCAATAATGATTACCTTCTTTGGTACAATATGAATTGTCTGGTCAGATCTGTTATGAACTGTATAATCATAAACAGGAATATCTACAGGTTCATTATTTTTCAGTTTTTTAACATCCTCTATCATCAGCTCTGTATCGAACGAACTAGGATGATCGTAATTAAGTCTTGTTCTTTCATCGAATGAAAGATCGTTGTGAGACTTATAGAAAGAGTCATGACTTATAACAACTATATCATCGCCAAAAGACTCCTTAATAAGATTAACAATTGTTGTTTTACCTGATGCAGAACCGCCGGCAATTCCTACTATACATACTTTATCCATAATATGCTCCTATCATTCTGAAATATAAGTTTCTCCCTCAGAGGTAAAATAGACCTGCGAAAGAATCTCTCCGTTTTCGTTATCATATGTAATTATCTGGATATCAGAATATAAATGTTCATCTGAATACAGATAATTTGTATCGGGATCTTCATCTCTATAAAATAGTCTAAACTTCTCTTCAATTGGAATATAAGTAACTTCCCCCATTGAAGTACTTACACTTTCAAGACTCTCTCCATTTACTGCCTCATATCTGTTACCTGACGCAATATCCCTTATAAGTATATATGAGCCTCCAGCAGCTGCAGCTTCATCAATACGTTCTGTTCCTGAAAGATTTTTTATAAGATGCTTTACACCTTCATCTATAAACGCATCAGAACCCATATTAACATAAACAACACAGCTAACACTATCGTGATTTAAAACATTAAGAAAACTCTCAAGATTACTTTGTCCCTTCATCTGCTCATAAAGCTCACTATTATAAGACTCTACCGCGCTATCCCAATCAGAATATTCAGAATCTCCACGATGATCTGCAAGATCTGTATTATTTCTAAGCCACTGTCCAATATAATCAGTAGTTTTCTCTGAACCTGTAACATTTAGATGACCAGGATCATTTAAATCAGCCTCTTCATCAATAACTCCAAGGTCATTCATATTAAAATATGTAACCCCGTAATCTGCAGATATAGATGCAGCTGTATGCGCCGCGAGCTGATCGTCATATGTTTCCTTGAAGGGAAGCGTTGTAACAAGAATCCCTATACCATCTCTTTGGCACTCATCAATTATCTTCATAAGATATTCACAGCCAACGGTATGTTCAGCAAGTATTTCATCTTCACCTGCCTGAACATACTCCTCAAGCTCATTTTCAACTTCATATCTTATTTCTCCGCCCATAAGGGTATTTAAATCTATTTTATTATTTAAAACGCCAAAATCTTCTTTTGAAAGTTCTTCCCATCTATCATGATATACAATAAAGTCAAAAAGAAACTGATTTTGAATATCCTTATCCTGAATAAGATCTTTTATTGCAGCAACCTTTAATTTATTGAGTGGAAATGCGTCCATATTTAAATGAAGTTGTTCTACAGATGTATTTATATCATCCTCACCGGCATTTTCTTCCATAACATCAAGGTACTGATAATTCTTTTCCAGCATATAACTGTCAACAACTACATAATCAGGTTTGCAATAATCAAGCGCCTCAATAAGCTCCCAATATGTAGCCTGAAGCACACTTCCATGTCCTCCAAGATTATAAGATGTTATTCCATAATCTCTGTATAATGTAACTGGATTGATTCCATTTATTACGTGTGATGATCCAAGGAACAAAACATCAATATGGTCTTCTTTTGCCTGTTCAAAAAAGTTCTTATTCTTTATGTAACTTTCTTTTCGCTCAACAATAATTACAACAGCAAAAAAGCATATTAATAATAGTATTAAAAATATAAATGTTTTTAAAATTAGCTTTAAATTCTTTTTCAATTGTTGCCTCCGGAATAGTTAAAACTGTGAATAAATAAAACTTGCACTGTCATATCCGGGCCCCCAGACACCACAGGTTATTATAAACAGAACAGCTGCAATATATATTCCCCATCTTAACCAGATTCCCTGTTTCTTTATTTTATCTCTTATATAAATATCCTTCGTATTACATATATCTACCACTATAAGTACAATAAGGCCCATTATCATCAATAAGAAATTAGGTCTGTCTAATCCTAGATTATATAAAGTTCCATCAGAAAGAACCCATGGTTTCATAATAAACATATGCCCTATCATATCAAATGCCTGTTTGAAAGTATCTGCCCTGAAAAATACCCATGCAATATTAACAAGCATAAATGTGCATATTATCTTAATAAGCTTATGTGAAAAGGCTTTTCTATCTATTTTTAATATACTTACAATTTTATTTCTAAGTGGCATTAAAACTGAACCCATAATTTGATAAAAACCATGTAGCAGTCCCCATACTACAAATGTCCAGTTTGCCCCGTGCCATAAACCGCTTACAGCAAATACGATCATTGTATTCAAGTATTTGCGAGGTGTACCTCTTCTGTTTCCTCCTAGTGGAATATACAAATAATCTCTGAACCAACTTGAAAGAGATACATGCCATCTTCTCCAAAATCCAGAAATTGATCCTGAAAGATATGGGCTTTCAAAATTCTGCATCAGATTATATCCCATTACTTTTGCTGCTCCTATAGCAATGTTCGAATATCCAGCAAAGTCACAATAAATCTCAAAAGTATATAAAATAGAAGCAACAAGTGTTACTGTTCCATAATACTTATCATATGAATCATAAACGGTAGCTACAACAACAGCCATTCTGTCAGCAAGTACCATCTTCATGAAATATCCCCACATCATAAGAAGAAGCCCATCTCTCATATTCTCGTATTTAAAGCCTGCGCTTTTCTTAAACTGAGGCAACATATTCCCGGCTCTTTCTATAGGCCCGGACATAATCTGTGGGAAAAAGGAAACAAACAGTGCATATAAGGCAAAATTCTTTTCAGCTTCAATTTTTCCATTATATACGTCAATAATATATCCCAAAGCCTGAAACATATAAAAAGATATTCCAACAGGCAAAATAATATTCAGAGCATTAAATTCTCCATTAAAGCCAAAAAGACCTGCAACTCCAAATGCTGATGAAATAAAGAAATTTGTATACTTGAACACTCCCAAAATAAGTACATTAAAAACAATACACATAATAAGTGGAGTCCGCTTCTCGGATACCTTCTCTTTACCAGAAATCATCCGCCCACATATATATGTAGACAGAGTTGATATAATAAGTATCAGGACATAATAAACATTGATACTCAAATAAAAAGTATAGCTGGCAAACAAAAGCCAGATATACCTGAATTTCTGAGGACATACATAATAAAGCAGGCATACTGCTACAAAGAACACAATAAAAGTAAGTGATATAAACTGCATGAAATAATGCTCCTAATTTAATCAAATATTAAATATACTATAACCAATTTTTCACTTTAATGAAAGTAATTTGTGCTATATTATAATATGATATAAGGACGCAAGACAAATTGACGGCATGTTCACATGCCTGGCAATTTTGATTTGCGGACGCAACAAATATAAGGAAGTAGCGATTTACGAAGTAAATCAGCGGATTCCGAATATTTGTAGAATTGCGTAAGTGCCTCAGGCACGTAGCAATTCGTATATCATCTCAGCGTGGTGGTATACACTTTTCGTGTGGTGTTATACACTTTAGATTTTCTAAATAAAAAAACAAAAAGAGGGTTAGTATGAAAAAAATTTTATCTTTATTTCTTATTGCAACTCTAGGCTCACTATCTCTCACCGGTTGTTCATTAATGCGAACCGATGTGGAAGATGCCCAGGAATATGTCACACAGACAACCGAACCTGAAGAGGCTGCCAGCACAGCTAACACTGCAGAATGGACAGCTGTCGATCCAAATGCTCCATCGCAAACAGATTCAATATCTGATAACAATATAACTGTTTCCGACAGCAGTACCGAAATCTACACTGGTGACGATATTGTAGAACCAGAACTTGAACAATATTCATCCGCAAGTTCATCCGCTTCTGTAACAGCTGCAGCATCAGCTACAGTTGCAGCCTCCGTTGCTGCTTCATCTGCTACTTCATCTGCTGCTTCAACAGAAACTACAGCTACTGCAGATGCTACGACTACTGCAGATGCTACAACCGAAACTACAATTGATGAATCAACTGTTACTCGTATTGTATTTATGGGAGATAGTCAGTTTGATAATGCCAGAGATACAGGTTCTGAAATTCCTGCTCTTGTTGCTTCACTTACAGATGCAGAACAATATAATTTAGCAATAGGTGGTACCTCTGCTTCACTCGAGCGTAATACTGCTGATGTAAGCTTTGATAGTTGGACTTCAAACTGTTTTGTAGGTATTGCATACGCACTTGCAAATAAAGTTGACCGTTCTTTCCTCGCACCATATCCATGCTATGAAGTAATGCAACAGATCAATCCCGAAACAGTTGATTATTATGTTATTGAATATGGAGCTAACGACTACATTAACGGAAACAGTCTTGATGATTCTACAGATTTAAGTAATATACACACTTATTACGGAGCGCTTTCTGCCGGAATTGAAACTCTAAAAAGCATAAGCCCAAATGCTAAAATTATAGTTGTAAGCCCGTCATATGCTTTGTTCTATAATTCATCTGGTTTCTGCATTGGTGATGCATATACAGTCAGCAAAGGAAGCGGTACACTTGCTGAATACGCCAACAAAGCTTCAAATGTAGCAAATGATGAACAGGTATATTATTACATCGACACTATGTATGCAACATACTTTGATCTCAACTCATCATCTGTAGACAGTTACCTCCTTGATGGTCTTCATTACAATGAGATTGGTCGTCAGATAGTTGCTTCAACAATTGCACACTTTATAAACAAAGACCTTGGTACAGATAAAACAGAAAACTTTCATATTGATATAAATACATTTACACCATTGTATTAATACGTTTAGGACTTCTGACAATGTCTGATACCTATCAAAATTGTTACGACAAATCTGAACAGATTTGATATAAGAAGACCTGTAGCAAGACCTTCAAGACCAAAAATTATCGTTCCTGGTATTGTTAGTATTGCAAATATGATTAAATGCATTATATTTATTTTCAACTGCATGTTTTCTCCTGTAAATTTAAGCACTATTACCATCAGGCTTCCAGACAGAAAATAAAAAACCTGACCGGCATTAGCAACCAAAAAGAAATCCTTTGCAGTTTCATAAACATTTGGATACATAATTTTTACGAATATATTTGATACAATTACAGAGGCAATTATAAACACAATAGACACAACAAACATTATCAGACTTGCAAAAGCAAATTTCTGCTTTGTAAGTCTGATTTTATATCCGGTAAGATAACTAATAATTACTCCATTTAATGGTGATGTAAACATTGCAATCATCTTACCAACAAGTGCTGCAGTATAAAAAACAGTTACCTCTTCTGCTCCAACAAAGCTTTTGATCAAAATCCTGTCAGAATTAAGAATTATAGCTGCTACCAGATTAGAAACAGACAATACCCATACTGACCTCATATTTTCTTTGTAACTGTCAGAAACTACCAGATATGGCTTTCTTAACATATTACCAGTAAAATATACAAATATTACTGCAAATAATTCTCCAAGAAAAACTGATCCAGACCAGGATCCCGAAATACTAAAAACAAAAAGGCCTGCAACATTCCCCACAGTCAATGCAACCAGATATAAAAAATATTCCTTAAATCTGATCGTCATTCTAAACTGCACATCCAGGTAATAACGCATCACAGTAAAAATCATTAGAAGAAAAATCTGAATGAATAATGATATGCTAAATTCATTTTGCAAATACAATGTAAAAAAAGAAACTGGAACCGATAAAATGAAAATCTGTAAAAGAAATCTGTTGTAATCTCCATTTGCTTCTGTTCTTTCAGAATGTGCAACCATTCTTGAATAACTTGCACCTGACCCAAAACTTGATCCCATGATAGATACAACAGACAGAATATAAAGCGCAGTGCCAAAAGCATCTGCGCCTAATTTATTGTTAAAATATGGATAGACCACCAGCTGAATAATTCCATTATATAAAAGTAGCCCTAATATACTAAATATAACGTCCTTTGAAGCATTCAATAATACTTTTTTCAATTTCAATCTCTTTTCTTGTCTCTATGTAGACTATTAAGTCTCATCTCAAATTCACGTCTGTTGTTCATTACCATGCTTGACAGGGTAATACCTGCAAAAAGACTCTGTACCGCCGCAAGCATAACAAAACAGCAAACAATAAGAGTGGGAAATCTAAGAACTTCACCCGTCTTCCAGTATGCATCAATTACTGGAATAACAAAAATTATTGACAATGCAGCCAAAATACAAGCGATTATTGAGAAAAATCCCAATGGTTTATAGTCTCTGTACAATCTCATTATCGTCTTTAACACCTTGAATCCATCAGAATATGTGTTAAGCTTAGATTCTGACCCCTGGGGTCTGTCCCTATATTCAATTACCACATTTTCAATCTGCATGTTGTTGTTAACTGCATGAATTGTCATCTCAGTTTCGATTTCAAACCCCTTTGATAAAACAGGGAAAGTTTTTACAAATTCATAGCTAAATGCTCTAAAACCAGTCATGATATCTCTGATATCACATTTAAAGAGACGATTTATACTACTACGAACTATTGAATTTCCAAAATTATGGAATGGTCTCTTATTCTCTGTAAAATATGTAGACGATAATCTGTCACCTACAACCATATCTGCATTATGTTCAAGTACAAGCTTACACATTTGTGGTGCTGCATCCATTGGATATGTATCATCTCCATCAACCATAATGTAGCATTTTGCATCTATCTCCCTGAACATTCTGCGAATAACATTCCCCTTGCCTTGCATATACTCATCTCTTACAACTGCACCGGCCGCTTTTGCAATTTCTGCAGTACGATCTGAAGAATTATTATTATAAACATAAATAACTGCATCAGGTAATGCTATTTTTGTATCATTTATAACCTTTTCAATTGTCTTCTCCTCATTATAACAAGGTATAAGTACCGCAATATTATCCATTATATATTTCCTTCAATCCGTATTCTTTATAGTGTAAACATAAATCATATATGGCGAACCATACTCTGTTCCGTCATAACTTTTTATAAATTCAAGACCTGCTTCATCCACGTTTGATATTTCTATTCTGGAAAAAATATATTTTCCTCCCAGGTTACTGAGCGCTTCTGAATCTATATAAATATCTGTATCAGTTACGCCATACATACTTCTTGTAGCCATTACAATAGACACATCAGTACCAGAATATAGGTAGCATCTGGCTCCCCAATTATCAAAATAAAGCTTTGTCTCTGGCATTCGCTCAAGAGCTGGAGCAATTATTTTTCTAAATTCTTCCTTATAACTTTGAGAATAAAATCCAAGATATCCATCAAGTGTAGATATATTGTTGTATTCAAGAATTGCCGGGTGCATGCCATATGCAACTGCCCATTCATTTTCATCATAATTAAGGTCAGCTTTTATTGTATCAAAAAGTTCCTCAGAATAAAACTCTTTATAATCAAGCGCATCAAGACTTTTCCCTTTTACTATCCTGTATGCTGTGCCAAAAGCCGTACTATATAAATCATTATACCTTTGTGGCTGAAGAAGTATTACTGCTATTGCTACAACCGGTATAAGATAACTTATTACTTTTATCATTGAAGATCGAATATATTGAATTTTAAAAGTATTTCGTTCTAACTCAGCAGCATATATATAGAGCCTGTAACAGACCACAAAGAGCATTGCATACCAGACAAATGGACTAAAAAATATAGTCCTGTTAAACTGCCATCCTTTTAACGGTGGAAGAATTGTCTCTACGATACTTCTAAAAAATTTACTGTAATAAATACCGTAAACAACGCTGTTAAAAATAATCAAAAGAACGCCAAGATTAAATATGTCTGTAAAAATACCCTTTACATTTTTGAGTCTTATATATCCTATATTAAGTACCAAAAAATAAATTATACACACTGGCATAACAAAAGATTTATGAGCATCATCCGCATGCATCATTCCATTAACCAGAACGTCTGAAATCATTGAAATAATTTCTTTTGCATTCAGACTGCTCTCTACCATTGTTGAACGAATGCTCTCAACATCACTAAAAAGCATCATTCCAAACAATCTGTACTCAAAAACCATATTTCCAATGGCTAACACTACAACTGAAAAAATAAGTGGAAAAGATGGTTTCCTGTCTCTTATCCATAGCCATATTATTGCAACCACCAGATAAGCAAGAATAAATATTCCAAAATAAGAAAAATATGATACAAACGGATAACAAAAAACCAGCACAAACCACTTTATCCCAGCTTTTGTAAAACCTTCCCTGTATACTTTCCTAAGAAATAAAACAATAAATGGAATAGACGCAAAAGGTATTCCATATGCAGGAAACAAATTAAGAATTCCATATGCAAAACCGCACATCCATGCAAAAGGCTTTGCAGTATCATATTTTTCTTTTCCTATTACGTCTCGGGCAAGAAGAACACTTCCACTGACTCCTATCAAAATCTTACATAAATATCCAGTAATATAAGCATAAAAGCTCGGGAATATCATATATAAAATAGAATACAAAGATATTTCTGAAGGAAGTCCATCCCTTGTTACACCTCCTAGAAAAGGTGCGCTTACATCATGTGCCATAAATAAGGCTCTGTTTTTTAGCATTTGAAACTGTGCCACAAACAGATCAAGGTTGTCATGTACAGCAATATAGCTGTTTTCACCTATACATAAGTAAAAGATGAAAACAGCCATAATAAATATTGTAATTAGAACAATATACCAATTCTTTTTCACAGTATTCCACATAAAATCCGTATACTCCCATAATCAAGATACATCTAGATTATTATAATTTGGTTTCTGTGTCCTTTTTAAGCATTCTCTGCTGTCCACCAATTTTATTGGCAGCTTCCTCGCCACCTTTAAGTATTGCATTAACTACCTTCATTCTAAATCCTGCATCAATAAAATCGCAATACTTGCAAAATGGATAATTCTGCCTTCCTGTTGCTATAGCTTTTCTAAGAGCAGTATACTTTGCACTTTCCCAGCCTTCCTGTACAGTTACAGTATTAAGATCCGCAAGGTCTGTAACCTCAAAGTTATCACAACAGCAAACACCCAGCTTACCATTTGGCATGATCCACATATCGGTAAATGGCATAAGACATGTTTCTTTGATAACTTTATTATTATTCTGCTTATTAGGTGCACTTCCAGCTCTGTTAGTAAGAACTTCTTTAAGATATCTCATCTGAATCTGTACATCTAAATCCTTGTATTCATCAGGATGAGCCTTTATATAATCATGTACTTTTTGCACATTATCATGAAGTTTCATTTCAAGAGCATAGTTATTAATAATGAGCTGATTAATATATGGCTTTACCTGATTTACCTTATCTATATCCAAAATGAGACCATTTGTAGACATGAAAATAAAGCAATCCGGAAGCTTTTCTCTTGCATATTTATGAAATTCAACAATTCTTGTATCAAGAAGCGGTTCATTATTTCCATATAATGTAAGATGCCCCTTGTATCCCCAGTCTGCGAGCTGATCTATTATTTTATAAAACAGCTGATCATCTATCCTCATATATGGTCTTTTCTCTGCATTTCTGTTTGCCGTACAGAATTCGCATGTAGAATTACATCTATTGATTGTCTCTATATTTACAACATTTGGATGAGGAGTTTTTTCAGCATTCATAAAATATTTAATATATGCTTCCTGCTGTTTTCCTCTGGTAGCAAACTGAAGCTTAAGATAAGCATCACTTGCAAGGTTCGGGAAGTGAAGTCTTGCCCACCAGCCAAACTTTCCCATAAATGAATTAACTCTAATTGGCATTACCAAAAATCTCCCTTAAAAATCCATAATAATTCTGTCTAACATTTATGCAAACAGTAAAAATATTCTATCACAAGAAATATTTTTTTCAAATCTATTTAATCATTCTATATCTTATAAACTAAAAGCATTTATCGTGGAAATAACATAGTCCTGTTCTTCCTTTGTCATTCCTGCATATATTGGAAGTGATAATACTTCCTGAGCATACTTTTCAGTAATTGGAAGTACACCCTCTTTTAGTCCCAAATATTCATAAGCCTGTGATAAATGTGGCGGAATAGGATAATGGCATATAGTCATTATGTTGTTATCTTCAAGATATTTCTTAAATTCATCCCTATGTTCAGGTATTCTAAGAACATACTGATGCCATACACTTGTAGCACTCTCTCTTACCGATGGCTTTATGACATATTCATTACAAATGCCTTCAGCGTAATGTTCTGCAAGAGCAGTTCTCTCTTCTGTAATTTCTTTAATGTATTTAAGCCTTACTCTTAAAAGACCTGCCTGCATTTCATCAAGTCTTGAATTTGCTCCAACAACCATATTATGGTATCTCTTTTCACTACCATAATTTCTATATATTTTAAAGAGCTTTGCCAGTTCTTCATCATTTGTCGTAACAGCTCCAGCATCTCCAAATGCACCCATGTTTTTGGAAGGATAAAAAGAAAAACATCCAACATCTCCAAAGCTTCCTGTCATCTTTCCATCAAAGCAGGCGCCATGAGACTGAGCACAATCTTCAACAAGCTTTAAATTATATTTATCACAAAGCTCTCTGACTTTTGACATCTGAGCTGCCTGACCATATAAATGCACAACAAGAATTGCCTTCGTTTTATCTGTTATCTTTTCCTCTATTTTGGAAACATCAATCTGATAATATTCATCAGGTTCTACAAATACAGGTGTTGCATCATTAATTGTAATTCCCATAACGCTTGCAATATATGTATTTCCCTGTACAATAACCTCATCACCCTTACCAATACCAAGCACTCTGAAGGCGAGCCACAGGGCATCAAGTCCACTTGCCAAGCCTACTGCATACTTTGTTCCGACATATTCTGCAAATTCTGTTTCAAAATTTTCAACTTCTTTCCCAAGAATATACCAGCCTGAACGAAGTACCTCTAAAGCCTTATCTTCATATTCCTTTTGATGTTTTAAAAAGCCTCTGTCAAGACGGCTCTGCATTATCTTATCCATTTTTTATACCTTATTTTACTTCTTATCCTCTTTATCTGCTCCAAGAACAACATCAATAATAAATGGCGGACGCTTCCTGGACTCTTCAAGAACTCTCCATATATACTCTCCAAGAATTCCAAGCGTAAGAAGAATAAGTCCTGAAGAAAAGAGAACAACACACATAAGTGATGCATATCCAAGTATAGGTGTACCAACTGTAATCTTTTCTTTAATTGTAAGAATCGTTCCTATAATAGAAGCAATAAAGAAAAGTATTCCACATGTAGACATAAATCTTACCGGAAGATATGTAAAACTCATCATAGAATCCACAACAAGTTTAAATTTCTTTGCAAATGTCCACCTTGACTTACCAACAGTCCTATCGAGTCTGTGGAAATATATTTTTTCTGACCTGAATCCAAGCCACATTACCTGCAGGGTAAGCGATGAATTTTTCTCTTCCATTTTTTCAAGGACATCTATAACCTGCCTGTCAACAAGATAGCAGTCACATCCACCCTGAGGCATATCTTTATTTATAGTCTTTCTGACAATCCAGTAATACATTCCTGCAAAAAACTTTTTGACAGGATTCTCATCTCTGGACTCACGTATAGCCAAAACAACCTTATTTCCTCTCTTCCAACTTTCATAGAGTTCAAGAATAAGGTTAGAATCCTCCTGAAGATCTGCCTGTTTAGTAACAGCACAGTCACCTGTACATATTGATAAGCCAGCAAGAAGTGCTGCATGTTCTCCATAATTTTTGGAAAGTCTGGCACATACTACTCTGTCATCTCTTTCACGAATTTTGTTCATGATTTCCCATGAATTATCACCTGAGCCATCATCAACAAAAACTATCTCATAATCTCCAAGCTTATCGAGTATCTTGGCCTTCATATCATCGTACAGCATTTCAAGCGTGTCCGAATTATAATATACAGGTACTACAATTGATATTTTACTCATTTGTGGCTTTTACTTCCTTTATAAATTCATCATAATCTCTAATGTATTCGCTCTCCTGGTAATGTTCACTGGCAAGAACGATAAGAACAGAATCTGGGGAAAAATTGTACATTTCTTTCCAAACCATATTAGAAAGGTATAATCCCATTCTTGGCTTATCAAGCTTTATTACTTCCTTTTTCTCTCCATCATCTACAAGTACTTCACTACTTCCTGCAACATTTATAAGTACGAACTCAGTTACTCTGTTTGCATGTTGACCACGCACAACCTGATCATCAGAGCCATACATGTAAAAAACTCTTTTTATTTCAAAAGGTATATCCCTTCCACTGCCTTCTGCAACAACAAGATTTCCTCTTTCATCACCATATTCTTTAAATTCTATAACTCTATATTTTTCTTTGCTCATAGGTCTCCTAATTTAAACCTTTACTCAATAACACCTTATCCAATATATCACAAAAATAAGTAACTGCCCATATCATATTAAATCAATAATCTATATGGTATTTCAGGTCCTTTTTTTGTTAACTATTTGACCTGTTATATCCAAAAATTCTTTTGTCCCTGCAGCTGCCATAGGAAGAAGCACTACATAATATCTCATAGTGTAACGTCCTGATGCTTCCCAGATTTCATGGAAAGCCATTCCACCACATACAAACAGAGCCAAAAAGGCTACATAAAAATTAATATCTTTTTTTCTTATGCTAAAAATGCAATATAGTAAAGTTCCACCATACATTAAAAGATGCATAACGTTCATAATCCACTCAAGTATAGATTTACCTGTGCCATATACCATAAAATCTGATAGCGCACTCTGATTTTCAACATGCCTTGATGTAAGTTCCAGATTTCTCATGGAAACACAGGTCGGATCAGCCCACTGCATTATAAATTTCCTCGCAAAAAATTTAAAAGCATAATAAGGATGATGAATAAATAATGAAACTCTTTCCTTTATGTTTTCCTTAGCTTCAGTGTCTGCTGCCTCAGAATCATAATCATTGTCTATAAGAACATTTACATTATATGCATTATACCATCCATTTTCTGTTTCGCTTTCCTGAAGTCCCATTGCAATATGACCTGTTCTTGGAACTCCTGTAGGTATTTTTTCTATTCCGGAAACTGATACATAGTACGCATTTACCACTTTTGCAGGAATAGTGCATGCAAGAATAATAAGTAGTATCATCAAAGCATCTGCAAGTATCAATCTATAATTTTTGTTTTTCCTGGAAATATTAAGGACTATCATTATTATCATTGCTATTGCCGCAATAATGGAATTCATTTTCAAAAGAACCGATATGCCTATAAGAAGAACTGCTATTATTTCATCACGATATTTATCATATTTCATAAATTTAATTTGAAAATAAAGAGCCATTATCTCTGGTCCAAGACTACATACATCCGTATAAATATAGGCACTGTATACGTATAAAAATGTAAGTCCCAGCCCCATCAGAGCTGTCAAAGCAGCTATTTGTACATCTTCAAAACACTCATAGCTTATAAGATATAATGAAGAAACTGTCATAACAATGATCAGAATATTTAAAATCTGATATGCAAAGTAATTACTCTCTCCAGTAAATGCATGCATTATCTGCCCAAATGCAACATATCCAAGCTGAAATGGATATATAAATAAATACCCTCCTTTTTCAGTAAGAGATGAATAATCCCCTGCAGAAAACTCATTAATAACCCGGTCTAAGGAAAGTCCGTCCGTAACTGCTCTTGGATGTATGGACAAAATAAGCAGCATCATAAATGCTACCTCCATTATTGTCGCTATGACAAAAGATTTCCCTGGACGCTCTAAGATTTTGGTTTTTCTTTTTACAAAATATAAAACACCAAACAATGCAATCATAGAAATAATAAGAAGTGGAATATTATCTATCTTCATCTCAGGAAGATCATTCTCTGAATACATTTCAAACGTAATTGTTGTAAGCAGACTAACTATTGATATAACAAAAATTGCAAATGTAAATATGTAAAAATATATATTTATGAAAATTCTTCCTATGGGATTTTTCATTTGAACTTTTCCTTTTGTTGTTTATTCATTAAAATGATGTTATTGTAAAAAAATCAAAAATAGTGGAGAGGCTATCTCAATGATTGAAAAAATAAACATCTTATTTATATTAATTAATATTGCCATCATCGTTTACACATTTTACATATCATATCATAAAGCAAATTCCGTTAATACGTCAAAAATAAATCCTCTTATTATAATACCTGTCATAATAACAGGAGCCATAATAAGGCTTATATACCTTGATGCTATTCCATATGGATTACAGCAGGATGAAGCTTCAATTGGCTATGAAGCCTTTTCACTTCTCACCTATGGCGTAGACAGAAATCTTTATCCATATCCTGTTTATCCAATAACCTGGGGTTCTGGTGGTGGAAGTCCAATAATGATATATCTTACAATGCTCTCAAGTAGCATATTTGGAACAAATGTATTTTCTTTAAGAATTGTTCCTGCTTTCCTTGGAGTTATAACACTTATCATATTTTATCTGATTTTAAAAGAACTTCATAACACAGAAGAAATTGCTATAGCAGGAACTGCTTTTCTTTCCATATGTCCCTGGCACGTAATCCTTTCAAGATGGAGCCTTGACAGTAACACCGTCCCATTTTGGGTTTCGCTTGCCATACTATTTTTTATAAAGGCAACAAAAAGTCAAAAGACTTCATTTTACATACTGGCTGCTGCTGGCCTTTCACTTTGCCTGTACAGCTATGGTTCCTCAACAATAGTAATACCGCTGACGATACTTTTTGCATGCACCTATGCATTATATAAAGGTAATTTATCAATAAAACAGCTACTGTTTTCATTTATTTCTTTTCTTATAGTAGCCATTCCAATTGGATACTTTTACATGGTTAATTATATAGGCCTTCCAGAAATAAAAACAGCGCTTGTTACTATTAATAAATTTACCTGTAACAGAATCGGAAGTGTTTTTTTATCTGGCAGTGACACTCCACTACAGAGCCTTATTGAAAATATTAAAGGTCTGTTCCTATCCCTTACAATTGGAAATGATGCTAAAGAAATGACCTGCAACTATTATCCGGGCTTTGCGACTCTACTTGAATACACCTTCCCTATTACATTTCTGGGAATAGGTGTTATGTTTAAAAACTTTTTTAAGAGCCTGAAAAAAAATGAAGATTATTACCATGGTTCTATATGGCTTTTTATGTTAATAGCATCTCTTATATTAAATCTTCTTATAAATCAGGATATAAACAGAATGGTATTTATGTATCTTCCTCTTGTATATGCCTTCACTGTTGGACTTGAAAGTATACTTAGAGCATCATTCAAAGTATTTGCACTTGCAGGAATTATGTCCGTAGCCGGATGCATGCTTTTCCTTTTCTGCTATTTTACAGACTACAACAATTCATGTGGCAGTATATTCATGCCAGGTTATGGAGAAGCCTGCACATATGCAGATACGCTTATAAAAGATAACGGCTCAGAAGGTACAGTTTATTCATCATATACAGATGTAGCAGCACCTTATATGCTCGCTCTATATTACACCAAAACCTCTCCGTTTGAATTTTACGATACTGTTGTTTACAAGGATCCTGAAGCTGAATTTAGAATAGCATCCTCTTTTGGCCACTTTATTTTTGAACTTCCAGAAGATGCTGCTGTAAATAATTACAGCGGCGATGTTTTTATCATCGCCGCCGGTGAAAAATATATCTTTGATGGAACTGATTATGAAATGACTGATTTCGGAAAATATACAGTTGTTGTTCCAAATTAAATTACTGCATATCCTTTTGGCCAGCACTATTTAATCTTTCATAAAAATCATAACACATAAAAACGTAAGCTATAAGATATGGAACAGCAAGTACATAGGTAGGAATTGTTTCAACCTTAAATAAAATATGTCCATATGTAATAATCGAAATCACATCTATGCATATTGCCACAGGAATGAGCTTTTTCCTGATGGCAAAAGCATAACCCGTTATCATAAATATGACCATATAGTCATATCTTTCATGCATTCCCGGAAGGAACATACAGCATGTCCAGGCGCTCCATATTACAAGGTAAAAAATATTTTCTCCTGTAAAAAGCCCCGCTTCAGCCTTTACCATATCTACCTTCTTTAGATTTTCTCTATACTCCTTATCTGCCTTACAGAATAAATAAGCTGATATCATAAAGATAAATGCAACCATCAAAACCGCTCCAGCATTGAGGATAGCATCATAATCATCATATCCAAAATTATAAAGATTTGGGAGATATGAAACCATTCCATAACCTTCTGACTGTGTCTCCTGTGTCTGCGCAAAATACATAAAGTAGGTTGCCCTAAGTCCTCTATGTGCCAGTACTGCAGGGAGACCAACAAGTAAAAATATTACTGGTATCCATGCAAACTGAAGTATTGAAAAGCTCTTTTTTGCCATATAAATGATCAAAAATGCCGGTATGACAAATATAGCCTGTAATTTAAAGGCAAATGCAATTCCAAGAAATACAAAGGACTTTGTATATCTGTCTTTAAGAAGATAATAAACAGATATCAGTATAAAACAGGTATACATGGAATCACATTGTTTCCACAAAGCCCCATTAAACACAACTGTTGGTATATATAAAACAGCTATTGAAACAACCGCCGAAACTCTGCGTGCTTTTTCCTTATCCGCCTTATTTAAGGAAAGCAGGTGCTTAAGTATCTTATATAAGAAAAATGCTCCAACATATTCGCAAAGGCAGGAAGCTATTGAAAGTGGCACCCATGCTTCAAAAGGAAGAAGTGAACTAATTGCATACAGTATATTAAACGGTACATAGTAATCACCAATAGTCATGGAAAAACCCTTTAATATACCAACTTCTCTATATGTATTAACCCATTCCTTATAGTAAGTGTTATAATCCGGTGAAAGCTCGCACTCAGGTGCAAGAGTCACACGTATAAGCACTGAAACAACAAGTGCCAGAAACATCACTATTTCAAAAAGATTATTTTCTATTATATTAAACAAAAATTTGTCTAAAAAAGTTATCCCTGACTTTTTTTGATTCATTTAAATTTACCCGTTCTTCCCTGTTTTTGATTTTTATTATCTTTACTCATTGGCAGACTGTTCTTCATTTTCCTCAGAATCAGCCTTTTTTAGAACAACACTGTCTTTGTTATAATACTCAGCTACTGCCTTATTTACCCAGTCTGAAGTATCTGTTGTAACATCTGAGAAAAATAAAAGCTGTGGTTGCACAGTAAACTCATCCAGATTTACATCTTTAATACTGTCATCCTTTAATATTTCCAGCCTTTTTGCATTTTCTCTAGCATAAGTAGCTGCATTTCCATTAAGAATATCAACAAGTGCTGATGTTCCTGTATAGTAATTATAATCAACATGAACACTTAAAACTGATCCAAATATCCAGAACATAGCTATTATTCCAAGAAAGTATGCTGTTCCTTTACTTACTAAATAGTTATCAGTCGTATTTTTGATTTTTGAAGCATCTTCATAAAGCTTCTTTTCTTTTTCATTTTCGCAAAATAATAATTTCCCTCTTTTCTCATACCAGATACAAATATAAATCATATCTGCTACAACAAGAAGAATAAACTGTGACCAGAAAATACTAAGTATTCTTCCGCTTTCTATATTTCCTGTCGCGAAAATTGGAGGCGTAATATTTGCTGCACTAAGCCCAAAACAAAAAACAGTAAAAATAACAGGATGGCAAAACTCAAAATCTGTCGTTGCTGCTATTTTCTTTGCAGACATTTTTACGAAAATAAATATAACTGCCAAAAGCAAAATAATATCCCATCTTATCCAATTTCCCAGCATATATTCATATACATAAAAGAATGACATAAATATTGCTTTAATTGGATTTACAGTTGAAAGAGATTCCGATCTAACTGAATTTCCAGGAGCAAGAACTGAACACATAAATCCTGCAAACTGAAGAGCCGCAGGAATAAATATTCTCTTTAATCCGAGTCCATATCTGTCCGGAAGCATAAAAGCCTTTTTTAACAGACCTTTTTTTATATCAAGAAAGATTACAAAAAAAGAAAACATAATTATACAAAGGCTCAGCGCTGTCATATAATTAGCTCCGCCAAGAAGGAATCCCAAAACTCCGGCACCAGATACATCTATCATTTCCCGGCTTCTTTTTCCTGAATAATCACTAATTACTATCTTAATTAGAAAAGAAAGCCAAAGAAGAGCTACGCCAAACATAAACATATAATTTATCGCGCCGCTGTACCAATAAAATGCTTCATTTCTGGAAGTCCCACTCATCATACACTGTACAATTATAAAAAGTGTAAGCATAGATATTGACCTGGAAGTATATTTATCAATTCCCAGCATTTTATGTAAAATCACATTTATAAAACTTTTTACTCCCATAGTAAGAACAAAAAGGACGATAAATGTTCCCAGGAAATATAGCCTTTCATTAAATGCACTTGGTGCCAGAGATGTTAGAGCACTGGAAAAGTAATATCCTGTCCAGTTCATAAAATACCACCATCCCATATATACAGCCTTTGCAATTGCAGCAAAAAAATTTCCTGTACTAACATAAGTCTGATGCACCTCAAGTGCCATCGAATAATCATCTGCTGATGGATAATTATAATATGCTATTATAAGCATAGGAATAAGCCCTGCAATGTACAAAAATGTAATCACACGGCTTATTATCTTCATATTTATCTTTGATGCATAAATACTATTTCCCAATTTCTCCCCCATGGTCAAAGAAGTACGACCCATCCATATAGTAGTCATACTTATCTAATTATAAAGGTATCTTTTATTTATTAGCGATATAGAATTCATAATACCATTTAGCAAATCTGCTGATTCCATCCCTAAGATCTGTGCATGGTTTGAATCCAAAATCAGCTTCAAGTTCTGAAACATCAGCATATGTCTTTTCTACATCCCCTGGCTGCATTGGTAAGAGTTCTTTGTGCTCTTCAAAATTAAAGTTCTCTGGAAGGATATGCTCTTTAACAAGCTCCTGCTGAAGAATATCTACAAAATCAAGAAGATTTTCCGGCTTATTATTACCAATGTTATAAACCTTATATCTTGCACCTGTCTGAATCTCATCCGGCGCAACCTGCATTACATTAATAACTCCTGTTACAATATCATCTACATATGTAAAATCTCTTTTACAGTTACCATAATTAAATATCTGAATCTTTTCACCCTTTACAAGCTTATTTGTGAATTTGAAAAGGGCCATATCCGGACGTCCTGCTGGTCCATATACAGTAAAGAATCTAAGTCCTGTTGATGGTATTCCATA
>JAILEJ010000135.1 GCA_024688095.1 Butyrivibrio sp. | reverse complement strand
ACAATTGCTCCAGTAAGACCAGCTGCTTTTGAAAACTTGTCATCATCATTTCTGACAACACCGGATATAAAATGCGGAACATCACCTATAAGAACCTGTTCACCAACAATATTAGATGAACCAAATAACTGCCATGCTGTTATTTCATCTATTACGATGTTATCTTCCATCATACTGTCACTTGTAAAATATGATCCACTAATAAGTGTAAGCGGATGAAACATAAAAAAGTCACCACCAACACCATAAGCAGAAACCTCAAGTGCTTTTGTACCATGAACTATAGTTGCAGATCCAGATGAACTATAACAGTCTGCATAAATTCTACTTGATGAATTTTCAGAAGTATCTGCAACCAAATCTGCGCCAGTGAGATTTTGAGTCAAATTATATTCAAATTTCTGAATGTCTGACTCTGAAACAGCATTTTGCTCAGTAAAATATACATTTATCTGAGCCATTTCCGTTTCGTCATTTTCCCACCTGTCTCCTTCATTTTGATCAACAAGAGAATCAATTATAGATGTACTTATCCATCCAAGTACCATATATACTATGATCAAAACTGCACAAACAGATAAAATTATGATCTGCTTTAATGGCAGATGTTTTATTTTGTTAATAAATTCAAGAAAACGTGTTTTTATCATGAGTTTGCCAATCTAACCTGCTGTCCAGCTTCAATAGGACTTGATGATGTTGTAATAACGTATTCATAGCCTTCAAGACTTCCTGAAATAGCTGAATTTGTATCATCTGATGCGAGTACTTCAACATCCACTCTTGTTGCAATATATCTGGTACTAAGCGGACTTGATTTTGATCTTATGATTAAAATAAACTTACCATTTGTATCTTCTCGAATTGCTCCATTTGGTACTACAAGATCATAATCAACACTGCTTTCACCAATAACAAGACTGATTGTCTGACCATTTGTAACTTCAGTACTCTCAATTTCAAATTTAAGAACCTTCTTTGAATTAGGTTCTGAAGAATCGGCTGAGATAGATTTAAGTGTTGCTTTGAAATCTGTATAATACCATGCATCCTGAGGCTGAGCAATTGCTCCAACCTTAAGTTTTGCAGCTTGTTCATTTGTAACAGAAAAGCTTGTTGTCATAGCTTTCCCATCAACCTGAATTACTGCTACTGCTTCTTCAGAAGAAGTACTTTCACCAGCTGTGCATGCAAGTGAAGTTATTGTTCCTGTTACAGGAGCAGTAATTGTAGCACCTGTAGAATCTTCAATGAGTTTATCTACTACTTCCTGCTGCTTTTCGATTTCATCTCTCTGATTAACAAGGCTAAGCTCAGCATTAATAGTTTTTAATATATCGTCTTTATCGTTACTTGCATTTGTTAGCTCAAGTGCTGTTCTCTCTTTAGCAAGATTAGCTTCTGCAAGTTTCTGAGAATAAACATTATCAAGCTGACCTGTATAAGTAGATATCTGGGCCTGATCTTTTGTTGCTGTATTTATAATCTCGTTAAGACTATTTTCCTGTGACTCAAGCGAACTCTTTTCAGCTTCTGCACTGGCAATCTGTGATTCAAGAGTTTTTATCTGCTTTTTATATTTTTTATAAGCAGAGGTTCCTTTTGTAGAGTTTGCAAGATTTGTTTCTGCTTCTGAAAGATCTGATTCAAGAGTGCTAATTGAAGTTGAAATAGTTTCTAAAGATGCAGAAACAATTGTCAAATCATAAGTTGCCTGTGCTGAACCATATTCAGGTGTAGCCTGATTATATGCATTTTCAGCATCATCAATTGATTGCTGTGCTGTAAGGTTATCAATAACTGCCTGTGCAGCATTATCTGCATCCTGTGCTGCTTCATATCTTTCAGTTGCTGCATTGAGCATTGCCTGATACTGATCCATTGTTGGTGAATCACCATTTCTAATAGAAGTAATAGTTTCATTATCAACATCTCCAGCAAATAAAGCCTGCTGATATGCTAGTTCTAGCTCATCAAGCTTTGTCTGTGCTTCTGTAAGTTCAGTTGATTCCTGATCTTCAAGGTAATAAATTACATCACCTTTTTCTACATGAGTATTTTCTGAAACAGCGACGCTTTTTACGACTCTGGTTTCAGTTACTTTAACAGAATATGGATCTGAAGCCTCCACTGTTCCTGTTCCCCTGATCTGAGGAGAAATCTTACCATTTGTAATTTCCTGGGTCGCAACCTGTGGAAGTGAATAATTCATAATTGTATTTGAGAAAAAAGTAAGAAGCAGCATAATTGCAAGAAATGCAATTGCTATATCTTTAATGATATCCTTTTTTCTATTAGCTTTTTTCTCTTGTGGTGTTAATTCTGATAATTCTGACATATCATATCCCTCTTAATAAACTTTTTATTATCCCTTAATACCTCCCTGATAAGAAATACCCTGAACAAGATACTCCTCACCATATAGGAAAATTAATAAAGGTGGCACCATATAAATAACAGCAACTGCAAATGCAAGACTGATTTCCCCGGAATTTATTTTTGAAAGAAATACCGACAATGGATACATCTGATCATCAGTCAATAATATTAGTGGCTGTTCAACCATATTCCAAAAATCTATAAATACAAGAATAGAAATTGAAATGATTCCACCCTTGCAAAGTGGCATGCAAACCTGTGAAAAAATCTGCCACTCTCCTGCTCCATCAATTTCTGCAGCTTCCATTACCTCGAAAGGAATTCTTCTGATAAACTTTGTCAGAAGATATACGGCAAATGGAGAAAATATTCCCGGAAGCCATATTGCCCACCTTGTATCAAGAATTCCTAGCCAGCTTGAAACCATATAGTTCGGAACAAGGGTAACCTGATAAGGCATAAGCATTAAAATTATATATAAAAAGAAAATTACATCCTTAACTTTACCATGATATCTAGCAAATCCATATGAAGCCAGCATAGCAATAAATAATTGAAACACTACTATAGGTACCGCATAAAATACTGAATTCCAAAATTTTATCAGGTACTCAGGGCTTTTAAAAAGTACTGTGTAATACTGAGTAAAACTTACCATATCAGGTATGAATTTAAGATTTACAGTTTTTGATATATAAACCTTTCCTCCAGTATCTGTTGTTTGGAATACAGTACCATAGTTTGCACTAATCTCTGAAGCTGACATGAATGAATTGGTCGCGGTCAAAATAATAGGAGTCAAAAAAAGTAATGCAAAAAATGCAGCAATCAATGTACCTATAAATATTTCACCTTTTTCAATTCTTTTATCTCGTTTTGCTCTTCTGACAGCTTTTTTATATCCTTTGACACCTGATATACTTTTATCTGCCTTTAAACTTTTTGAATCTATAAATGCATCCATAACAGACTGTTGTGGTAAATCCGTTGGCGGTACACCATTTGGATCATCCAGCCATCTGTTTTGCGGCGCCCTTTCAACTATGCATTCACGATATTCGCCATTAAAATCCGTTTTTCTATGCATGTTATTTTTCCATCAACCCTCTATATCTTTACCATATCTGTCTTCAGTAATAAACATTATGGCAACAAGAATAACAATTATCACAGCCATTATAATAGCAGCAGCTGAAAGTTTCTGATAATCAACTGATGCAAAAGTATTATTCATAAAATGCTGCATCATATATAAAGTATCATAAGGATAATCTCCTGTAAGAAGATAAACTTCTCTAAATACTTTAAATGAATTAATCAAAGACATAATAGTAACAAATAAAATTGTTGAAGACATATATCTCATCTTAATTGTCCAGAAAATCTGAAATTCCGATGCGTTCTCCAGACGTGCAACTTCTATTAAGTCCTTTGGTACACTAGAAAGTGCAGCCATAAACAAAATCATATTGTAGCCAAGATTTTTCCATAAAAACAAAATAACTACAACAACCTGAGCATCCGCAGACTTTAACCAATCCGTCTTACCAACTCCAAAATATGAAAGAAAAACATTGATAAGTCCGTTGTAATGAAACAAAACCTGCCATATAAGTACAACCGAAGCAGTAGGAACCATCATAGGTGTCAGAAAGAAAGTTCTGAAATAACTTTTAAATGGAATTCTGGATTCCATGACAACAGCCAAAAGTAGCGATAATACAACTGCAAGCGGAACTGCCACCAGTGAAAATTTTGCTGTATTTGAAGCAGCAAGCTGAAATGCCTGGTTATTCCATACTCTGACAAAATTATCAAAACCAACAAATTCCTTCTGAATCGGGTTATTTACTATTGAATAAAATATAACTACAAAAAAAGGAAGTACAAAAAATACTGCAACGCCGATTAAGCTTGGTGTAAGAAATGCCCATGAAGATATAGTTTCTCTACGGGTTTTCTTCGACATTGAAGTTTTAGGGACCTTTTGTCCTTTAGCGTTACGTCTAAGAAATGAATTTACATTCTTTTTTACTTTATTAATATTTTTGGAAGCTTCCGTTGAAGACAACCTCATCTATCCTCCGATCCACAGCAAAAATACTATGATCCCTCATTTTCCCCACTTTGCAAAAAAGTGCAAAATAACATCAAACATTATACCATCTAAAGCTAAAAATTACCTAATAAATATATCATTAGTCTAATTAATAATTGTGACCAAATTATGAAAACTCTTCAAAAAATGAGTGTACTAACCAATATATTAGTACACTCATATCAGTCAATAATCAGTTCTTGAAACTATGTACAGGAGCTGGAATTCTACCACCTCTATTTACGAAGTTTTCACATCCAAAATTGTTTACAGGCATAATTGGGGCATATCCAAGAAGCCCGCCAAATTCAACTGTTTCTCCAACGCCTTTTCCAATTACTGGAATAAGTCTTACAGCTGTAGTTTTCTGGTTAATCATACCAATTGCCATCTCATCAGCAATAATACCCGCTATTGTAGTATCCTTAGTATCACCAGGAATAGCAATCATATCAAGACCAACAGAACACACACATGTCATAGCCTCTAATTTTTCTATAGTAAGAGCTCCTGCTTCTACTGCATTAATCATCCCCTGATCTTCGCTTACAGGAATAAAAGCACCAGAAAGACCTCCTACGTAAGAAGAAGCCATAACTCCACCTTTCTTAACCTGATCGTTAAGAAGTGCAAGTGCTGCAGTTGTGCCAGGGGCACCAGCATGTTCAACACCGATTTCATGAAGAATATCTGCAACAGAGTCACCAATTGCAGGAGTTGGAGCAAGTGAAAGATCGATAATTCCAAACGGAACACCAAGTCTGGCAGAAGCCTGTTTTGCAACGAGCTGACCTACTCTTGTTACTTTAAATGCTGTCTTTTTAATAGTCTCACAAAGAACTTCAAAGCTTTCACCTCTTACCTGTTCAAGAGCTGTCTTAACAACACCAGGGCCACTTACACCAACATTAATGATTTTATCTGCTTCAGTAACACCATGGAAAGCACCAGCCATAAATGGATTATCATCAGGAGCATTGCAAAAAATAACAAGCTTAGCACATCCAAGAGAATCGTTTTCTTTAGTTTCCTCAGCTGTTTTCTTTACAATTGTACCCATCAGTCTTACTGCATCCATATTGATTCCTGTTTTGGTAGAACCAACATTAACAGATGAACATACTACATCAGTACATGCAAGAGCCTTGGGAATTGATTCAATAAGAAGTCTGTCACTTGTTGTCATTCCTTTACTTACAAGCGCGGAATAACCACCAATAAAATTAACACCAACAGCCTTTGCAACTTTATCAAGAGTCTTTGCAATCTGAACAAAATCATCAGATGATTTACAGGCTGATGAACCTATCATTGCAATAGGTGTAATTGAGATTCTTTTATTTACAATAGGAACTCCAAATTCTTTGGAAATCTCGTCACCTGTTTTTACAAGATCTTTGGCTGATTCATAAATCTTGTTATAAATATTATCACACAGTTTATTTAAGTCTGTATCTATGCAATCAAGAAGACTGATGCCCATAGTAATTGTTCTGACATCAAGATTTTCCTTTTCAATCATGCTATTTGTCTCTGCGACTTCAGTAAAGTTAATCATATTTCCTCTTTTCCAAATTTAATTATATAAGCAAAATAAATCTTTCAGATAAAATAAATCAGTGAATCAGATTCTGTGCATTGAATCAAAAATCTCTTCTCTCTGGCATTTAATCATTACACCAATTTCATTTCCAAGCTCATCCAGTTCAGAAGAAATTGTATCAAAAGATTTAGTAACCTTTCCAAAATCAACAACCATCATCATATTAAAATAGCCTGAAACTATTGTCTGAGATATATCAAGAATGTTTATCTCAGCATCTGCAAGATATGAGCATACCTTTGCAATAATACCAACAGTATCTTTTCCAACAACAGTAATAATTACTTTTTTCATAATGAAAGCTCCTATTCATATATAATTTTACAATAACCAGTAAAATCAAAGACTTATAAAGTCTTTAAAAATTTCAAAAAAAATAGTACCATATATCAATTTATACTTCAATAACTTCACTAATTCCTGTGCGGTCTGCAACTATAAGATGAAAATCAGAAGACTTGTACGGATTATCTGCCATATCGATTCCAACTCTTACAGTTTCATAAGCAAGCTCAGGCATATTATTTTCCTTGGATAAATGTCCAAGAATTATAGCTTTCATATGGTCATTAAGGAGTTTATTGACAAGCTCACTGCTCATATCATTAGACAAATGTCCTTTTTCTCCAAGAATTCTTCTCTTTAAAGGATATGGATATGGACCTGCCTGAAGCATTCTGACATCGTGATTAGCTTCGATAAGTATAGCATCCATATCTTTAAGGCATTCAATAGTATAATCTGAATAGCAACCAAGATCTGTTGCAACAGCAACTTTCTTATTGCCATAACTGATACGAAATCCAACAGGTTCAGCAGCATCATGCATAATAGTCATAGGGTTGATAACAAGATCTTTTACATAAACTTTATTATCAGCTTTAATGGTGATAAACTCACTGTTTATCATGTCATTTTTTTTATCACTTTTTTTTATGCCCTGTATTGTACCGTTTGTTGCATAAACAGGTATATCATATTTTTTTAATATAGTATGAAGAGCATTTATATGATCAGAATGTTCATGTGTGACAAATACGGCATCAATATCTGATAATCCAAGATCAAGTGTCTTTAATCCCTCTTCTATTCTTTTTTTGCTGGTTCCGGCATCAACTAAAATGTGCGTACTTTCAGAGCCAACATAAGTACAGTTTCCGCTGCTTCCGCTGCATAGACTGGCAAATCTCATTATAATTCTCCCAAAACTTTTTTCAAAATAAACTTATATATAGTCCGCAGGGAAAAATATCCTTGCGGACTATAATAAATGCATCATTTCCAATAAACTTCCATACTGTCTCCCTCATTAAGCTTTTGCATATAATCAGGAGTTCCTCCATTTAGAAGTGTTACAATTGCTCTTCCATTTGACTGTTTAAGATCGAAATCAATAGCATCAAATATATCTACAAATACATATTCAGCTTTTCCATGTAAAGTAACCATTTTTCCATTAACTATTACATGTAAATCCTGAGCAAGTACTCTTTTTACTACCTGAGGTGCAGAAGCTTCATCATAAACATCTGTATCAGGAATACTGTTTATTGCTGCCTCTCTTGCGATGCTTTCATCTCTTGCAGCCATTGATTTTTCATACTCTCCATCATCATCAGGAAGTGCATCAAAAGAGCCTCTTGCTGGAACACCAGGTTTTGCATTATCAAAATCACGATAGTAATCCATTATAGCTTCTTCCTGAAGCTTAAATTCTACTTTGAAGTTTTCATAAACCCTGGCATCTTTCCCTACAATTTCATTATTTACAGTAATAACGGTATCCGGAGTAATTTCTATATCCATAAGAGTAGCTATCTGTTCAGCAGTTTCATAATCAAGAATCCTTATATCATCTCCGTTTTTAATGTCATAGTAATTTGTCTGCTCCTTGCCATTTACTAACGCAAGTCTTGGCGCATCAATATTTTTGCCATTAACATTTACACTAAAAGTAGATCTGAACTCAGGTATAGAATTAATATCTGCTTTTCCAGGCTCTCCTGCAGTTGAACTTACTACTTCAATAATATCATTCGCATGAATTCTGCTGTGAATATCTGCCGGCTTACCATTTAGTGTTATTATGGCACCATCTCCAGCTTCACCACGAACTATTCTTTCTTTATCATTAACCATGAATTTGAGTTCTTCACCACGTTTTGGAAAAAGATCCTCATTAGGAAACTCAGCCTGCATTGCTGCATCAACAATAGCAAGTTTACCGTTATCATAAATCTTTGTCTGTTGTCCATTAAAGGAAACAAATACAAAGTTATTGCAGTCCTCATAATAACTTATACAAATACCAAGTGGAGTTACGAGAAGTGAATCATTTTCTGCCTTCATGTTTTCATCCATGAAGTTAATTGTATTCATTACCTCTTCTCCCCTTAAAGCAACACGCTCTTCAGGAATTTTCATTTTCTTGGCAATAGCCTGTGTATAACCGGGAACGCAGCCACCACCACCGACAACAAATACAGCACTTACTGGCTTATCACCATTTAACTTCATTATTTGGTCTGTAACCATTCCTGCCATGTTTTCTACGTGAGACTTTATTATTTTAGCAATGTCTTTTGATGTAATAGTCTTCTCAAGACCCATAATATCAGTGTATGGAACCTTGTCCATATGACTTGCATCAATTTTTATTTTATCCGCGGTATTAAAATCTACAAGGCAATGATGAGCTATTATCTCAGTTATGGAATCACCTGCTACAGGAAGCATTCCATATGCTGTTATAGTACCATCATCAGTAATACAGATATCGGATGTACCTGCACCAACATCAACAAGCGCAAGATTCAGCATTCTAAATCTTTCAGGTATTGCAACCATCATGGCAGCTATAGGCTCGAGCGTAACATTAGCAACCTGAAGATCAGCTCTTTCACATGCTTTATAAAGCCCATCAACACAGTCATCAGGAAGAAATGTTGCAATAAGTTCAACACTTACTTTCCCAGCATTATGTCCTTCAAGATTAGCTATCTGATATCCATCAAGATAATAATGCATAACAGAATAGCCAACCAGATAGAATTTCATATCTGTAGTATTTTCTGATATAAATTCAGTATAGGCTTTCTCAACTGCAGAAGAATTAAGATTATAAATATCTTCATCTGTTATTTCACGTCCATCAGTATATTCATAATCATAAGTTGTCTTTTTAGTTCTAAGAACACGACCAGCTGCAGCGATACATACATCTGTAAGATGAATATCAGTGTCTCTCTCAAGATTATCTTTTACAACCTTGATGGTTGCACCTACCTTACCAATGTCATGAATTTGTCCATCAAGCATAGCTCTTGTTGCATGTGTCTGAACATTCTGAGCTATTACATTAAATACACCATCCTTTAAATAACCAACAGTACCAACAACACTTCTTGTTCCAATATCAAGACCAAAAACTACATTTTGCTGACTTTGCTCTAAGCTTGGCATAGGTCAATCCCCCAGTTCTTTATCAATCTGTCTGTATGTTTCCTCAATTTCTGCACTGTTATCGATAACAACTTTACAGTACTTTCGAAATTCATCATCTGATAACTGATTTTTCAAAATACTATCTATCTTTTCATCACTGTATCCGCGAGTATCTTTAAGTCTTGCTCTTCTCACGGATTCCTGTGCATATATATACCAAAGTTCATCTACAATTTTGTCATAACCATTTTCTATAAGAAGCGCTGCCTCTATAAAAAGATAATCAATTAAATTTGCTTTTTTTTCTTCATCTATTAAACTTATTATATATGAATTAACTGCAGGATGCATTATTCCGTTGATTTTCTCTATTTTTTCTTTATCAGCAAAAATAACTGCAGCCATCTTTTTCTTGTCAATTTCTCCGTCATCTCCAAGAATCTGTTTCCCAAGAAGATCCAGAACAGGCTTATAACAGGGCATTCCCTTTTTCTTAAGGTCATTTGCCACATTATCCGACATAATTATTTTACAGTTATATTTATTTTTTATATATGCAAGGACTTTGCTCTTGCCGGCACCAACTCCACCAGTAATACCAATTACCTTCATTTAGCTTCAAACCAGTCCTTTCCAAGATGGCAATCAACCTCAAGAGGAACTTCAAGATTTGCAGCTCCCATCATTTCCTGAACAAGAATATCTGTGACAATTTCCTGTTCATCAGGTGCTGTTTCTATTACAAGTTCATCATGAATCTGAAGTATAAGCCTGGATTTTAAGTTTTCCTTTTTTAATCTTTTCCATACACCTATCATGGCAATTTTCATAATATCTGCAGCAGTTCCTTGTATAGGGGCGTTCATTGCTACTCTTTCACCAAACTGTCTTTGCATAAAATTACCTGAAGTAAGTTCAGGAACAGGTCTTCGTCTACCATATAAAGTAATGGAATAGCCATTACTTTTAGCATCACTTACTGCCTTATCCTGATAAGTTTTTACTCCCGGATAAGTCTTAATATACTGTTCCATGTATTCTTTGGCTTCTGATCTTGAAATACCCAGGTCATTACTAAGTCCAAAAGAACTTATACCATAAACAATACCAAAATTAACAGCTTTTGCATTTCTACGCTGTAAATCAGTTACATCTTCAAAAGGAGTATTAAATACCTTGGAAGCTGTAATTCTGTGAATATCCTTGCCTTCATGATAACTTTCAATTAGACCTCTGTCTTCTGACATATGGGCAAG
>JAILEJ010000150.1 GCA_024688095.1 Butyrivibrio sp. | reverse complement strand
CTGTTCATCGGCTTTTACATCATTTTCAATATCCGCATATCCGTAATAGCCGTTATAGATCACACCGTCACTGTCGAATACGCTCACCGCACAGGAAGCAAGCCCTGCTTCACGCTCCTTGATAAAGCTGTCGATACTGCTACCGATGTCACTGTAAGCAACGCCCGAAGGTGTCTGCTTTTCAGCTGCTTCTGCCGAAGCTGTGAGCGATGTACCGAATGATGACACGGCAATCAAAACTACCGATAATGCTGAAATGATTTTTTTCATAATGATGGCTCCTTTTCTTTCGTTTATGCATATATGATACACCGGCAGTCTTACATAAATGATTAAATAACATTAACCGAACATTAAAATTATAAAAAAGGAAAATAAGGCGATACCTATGCGTTGTCAGGTATCGCCCTTATTCGTTATTATAATGATTGTTCTTGTCGGTAGGTACTGCTACTTATCCAACAACCAATTTGAAATATCCACTATCTGAATACCCTCATACTGATAATTTTCCTGATGTGTTCTAGCAAGAATCATTTTGGGATATGCATCTTTTATTGCTAATAGTGGAGTATACTCCCTTTCAAATATTTCAGGATTATCTATATATTCAGAAACCTGAATATATATTTTTTCATCACGCTTTATTGCCACAAAATCAATTTCTTTTTTATACAATACTCCTGCATAGACCTCATAACCCCTTCTTAACAGTTCGATTGCCACCAGGTTTTCTGATATTCTTCCATAGTCAGGATTCTTATTACCGAGTCTTGCACTTCTAAAACTAGTATCTGCCAAATAATATTTATCATTTGATGCTAAATATTTCTTTCCACGAATATCATATCTTCGTATTCTATAAAAACCAAAAGCATTGCATAGGTATCCTATATAAGATCCTACTGTCTTGTCATTCGTTTTAATTTTATTAGACTCCAATGTTTTAGCCATCTTATTAGCAGAAACTACATTTGAAATATTATCCATCAAATAATCTGCAATCTTTTCCAATAGAGGAGTATTTCGAATCTTAAACTTTTGCACAATATCTCGAATTACAAGAGTTTCAAAAACATCATTTATATAAGATGTACGACTATTCTCATCCGGATATAAATATGAACCTGACATTCCCCCCATTTTACGATATTGCGTATATGCTTCATACCCATCCTTAAGTTCATAGTATTCCATGTACTCTTTTAACGAGAACGGAAACACTTCAATGCTAAATGTTCTTCCTGTAAATAATGTTGCTAAATCGCTACTAAGTAGAAAAGCATTCGAACCCGTAACATAAATATCATATTTTTCTGATGCATGAAGACTATTCAATGTTTTTTCAAATCCTTCGCACATCTGTATTTCATCTATAAAAAGATAATTATTCTTAGATTCAACATAAGCATTTTTAACGTATTCATTTAATTTATGATATTCCTTACAATCTTCAAAATCTAAATCTGTAAAATCAATATATATAATATTGGCATTTACATCTGCATTCTTAATGTATTCTATAAATGCTTCCATCAATTTAGACTTGCCGCATCTTCGAATTCCGGTAATAACCTTTATATCCGGTACTCCCCGTACCCTTTTTAGTTGTTCCAGATATTCGCTTCTCTCTATTAACTTCATATCAGTAAACCTCCGGAAATTAATGATTATAATTTTATCATTCTATTTCGAGTTTTTCAACTGTTTTCATTTTTTCGAAATACATTATATTATGACACTTCTATATAAATATGACAGTTGTGTAAACAGAGCTTTCAATTTTCTACTATGATATTTTAATTAATCCTATATTTTTTCTCCTCCTAAATTGCCCCAATTTGCCGTGTTTTGGGGCATTCTGCCCTCTTTCATATTATAACAATACTGATGCAAAAACAGTAATTAAAGCATCATACACGCCGTGTCCAATTATCAGAACTAAAGTAGAACAATTCTTAATCTTTAATCTGCAAACACAGAAAAATACACCTATCTTAATTTTCTTATTGCTTAAATTCATGTTTTAGAATTTTCATCTTTATTCTCTGTATCATTATTATCATTATTTCTTTCAAATGCATTTGGATTTATAAACTTATATATAGATCCAATAACAGCATAATCCAGCACGCAAAGAAGTGCTAGCCATTTGCATGGTGATATTAAACCTGCTATCAAAAAGTGAATACCACCAAGAATAGGAACTCCTGATACACTGTGTTCTGGATCCCTTTTTCCAAATAGCAAAAACAGGCCCATTATAAGATAAGTGAAGCCTCACACGACTAAAGTCGCGTGCTTCCTATAGCAGCCTTGCGGCTGCGTCCGCTTTAGACGGACGGACTGCGTTTCTACCATACAGCCTAAACTCAGATGCTTATGCCGTCAAAGACATAAGCCCCGCATTCAGGCTAATTAACGTAGAGAACGTACAGGTGCTTCTCTTACTACATTGAGGTACTTTAGCCTCAATGTGCAACCTTGAACTCTCATCCAAGGATTTTAAGATTTCACGTATAAAATATCT
>JAILEJ010000147.1 GCA_024688095.1 Butyrivibrio sp. | reverse complement strand
AACAGGCCGTACGTGACCAGAGCATGAATTTTTCATTACGTGATGAAAATGGTTTTACTCATTCAGAAGCGGAGGAATTAAAACGAAGAATTAATGAAATGAATAAAGGCAATATCATTCAGCATGACTTATTGGAGAACTGAATGAGAGCATTGATTTGGCAATATGATGTTTTCTGAAATCAAGCGTATTCTTCCTTGGCTTTGATCAGCACTTTACCTTTAGCATCTACATCATCCATGATGACTTCTCCAACATCTATAACATGGATAGTACCTAGCTTAGGATTCTTAATGCTGAGAACATTTGTTATTATTGTGGCTTCCACTTCTGATTTTTCAAATGCGAGGTCCGTATCTATCATCTTACAATTTATGAGCATTAAGTTCTTGCAATAACAAAGTGGTTGAGTCCCTATTATAGTGCAGTTTTCGAAAGTAACATTATCACAGTACCACGCAAGATATTCACCCTTGATAACACTGTTTCTAATAACAACATCTTTGGCATGCCAAAAGGCATCCTTGGTATCAAAGTTGCAGTTATTGAACTCAGCATCTGTAATATACTGAAACGAATACTTTCCTTTTAGGGTTACATTATCAAAAGCCAGTTTCTCTGATCTCAGCATGAAGTATTCACTCTGAGCCGTAGTATTCTTCATTACAATATCTCTTACTGACCATCCAAATTCCGGAGATACAATATCACAATCCTCTATCCTTATATCTGAACATTCCCTAAGAGCCTTTATGCCATGAAGCTTTGTACCAGTTATGACAACATGCTTTGAATACCATAGCGCTGCGCGGCAGTTCTCGGTCATTTCACTTTCGTTGATTTTCAAATTATCATCATGCCAAAAGGGATATCGAAGATTAAAAAAACAGTCCTGCACCTCTACATTTTTACTTTCCTTAAGTGCACTCTCTCCATCAGCTGGGCCATCAAACTGGCAGTTATAGACCATAATTCCATAACTTCCGTAAAGGACTCTCTCTTCATCAAATCTTTGACCTATTATTTTTTTCATCATCTAGCCTCTCTTCTTCTAATCTTATTCAGTAACAAGGCATTCCTTACAGAATCAGAATGTTTTGTCTTTAATATCAAAACATTACTCATTATCATATCTCCTTATTTCAGATATTCATTAAAGAAGCTCTCAAGCTTATCAAACGGAATATAATCCTTATTTCCTCCATCATAGAGATCTGTATGTACTGCCTCGGGGATAATCATCAGCTCTTTATTATCAGCATATTTGCTATCCTTTATCATGTCGGCATAAGCATCTTTACTGAAATAGCAGGAATGCGCCTTTTCACCATGTACAAGAAGTACTGCACTTCTGATTTCATTGCTGTATTTAAGGATTGGCTGGTTCACAAAGGATTCACAGCCTATTACATTCCATCCGTCATTGGAATTAAGCGAACGGGAATGATATCCACGTTCAGTCTTGTAATAATCAAAATAATCCTTTACAAAGAAAGGTGCATCCGAAGGAAGCGAATCTACAACACCTCCTGTACGCTTGTATTCTCCATTCTTTAAATCTTCAAGCCGCTGCGTACACATGGCCTTCTTTGCTTCATATCTCTTTTCTTCACTATCATCAGCATCAAAATAACCTTTTGAATTTACTCTTGTCATGTCATACATGGTCATAGCAGCTGTAGCTTTTATCCTTGTGTCAAGTGCAGCTGTATTTATAGCCATACCACCCCATCCACAGATTCCTATAATTCCTATTCTATCGGGATCTACTGTTTTGTTAAGTGAAAGAAAATCAACGGCAGCCATAAAATCCTCTGTATTGATATCAGGTGATGCCATATATCTTACATTGCCGCCGGACTCTCCTGTAAAAGAAGGATCAAATGCTATTGTAAGAAATCCTCTTTCCGCCATAGTCTGGGCATATAGTCCTGAACACTGCTCTTTAACAGCTCCAAAAGGTCCTGATACTGCTATTGCAGGAAACCTTCCAGTCGCATTCTTTGGTAAGTACATATCAGCAGCCAAAGTAATCCCATAGCGATTGACAAATGTGACCTTATTATGTTCTACCTTTTCGCTTTTGGGAAAAGTCTTATCCCACTCTGTTACTAAATTAAGTTTCTCTGCTCTGATCATCATTTAATACCTCCGTCACTCTTGTTCATTTCGTTTTCGATTTTTCTTAGCATGAAATCCATACAATCAACTTTTCTTCCGCATTCATGATACTCGTTCATGGCACGACATCTTTCTTTTTTCATAAGTCTTACCATTTCATCCATACTGCCTGACTCAAATCTTTCAAGAATAGAGTCTGTTGCCTCATTACAGCATCCTGCATCAGAAAGAATTTGCTTTAAGTATTTTTTATCCATGTGTATTCCTTATTTCCATGTAACTATTTCTCTTTTAATTCTATTTTATTACCTTGTAATTTTTTTTGTTATTATTTAGAGTGAATATCATATTATTCTATTTTGGCATATCATTTAGCAATGAGCAGTGCAGCAATTTTTATAAATATTGATATTCGGCGAATGCCGAAGAACTAGAAATGCGTAGCATTTTGAGTACTGCACTGCTCAGGAAAGGAAGCACCATGGAAATCAGGACTTTAAGATATTTTTTAGCTGTAGCAAGAGAAGAAAACATGAGCAGAGCCGCTGAGATACTGCATGTGACTCAGCCAACTCTTTCCAAGCAGCTTAAATCATTGGAAGAAGAATTGGGTAAGAAGCTATTTACAAGGCACAGTTTCAGTATAAAGCTGACAGAA
>JAILEJ010000132.1 GCA_024688095.1 Butyrivibrio sp. | reverse complement strand
AAGGCTTATTAATGAATTTATAAATGATGGACTATCGGTAGGAGTTATTAAGCATGATGGTCATGATTTTGAATGCGATATCAGAGGAACTGATTCATATCGGTTTTATGATGCCGGTGCGGCAGGTGTTGCCGTTTTTTCCGGTACCCATGCATTTGTACATAAAAGGCAGACAGTCACAATTCGTGAACTGATTATGCAGATGCAGGAATATGATATCGTCATAATCGAAGGACTAAAGGATTCAGAATATCCAAAGGTTGAGGTGGTCAGAAGCGCTGTCTCTTCAAAAGGTGTATGTAATCCTGATACGCTTATTTGTATTGCTACTGATAGTAAGGACCTCGGAATATCAAACTGTCCGGTTTACGGACTTGATGATGTGCACGAGGTTTTTTGCTGTATAAAAAGATTTCTGAATATAAATACAAAGTGACAGAATTAAGGTGAAAGAAAATGAAGCTGATAAAGACGGAAGATGCTGTAGGGCATGTGTTATGCCAGGATATTACACAGATCATACCAGGTAAATATAAAGGACCTGCATTTAAAAAAGGCCATATTGTAAAGGAAGAGGATATACCGGTTCTTCTTTCCATAGGAAAAGAGAATTTATACATTTGGGAAAAGTCAGAAGGAATACTGCATGAGGATGAAGCGGCAGCTATTCTTCGTGACATCTGTATGGATGAAAATATGACTGCAGGCGAACCATCAGAGGGAAAGATTGAAATACGCGCGGCAATAGATGGACTTCTTAAAATTGACAGAGAGCATCTCTTTGCAGTCAATTCTCTTGGAGAAATGATGATTGCAACAGTACATGGTAATTTCCCGGTAAAAAAGGGAGAAAAGCTTGCAGGTACAAGAATAATCCCACTTGTTATAGAAGAAGAAAAAATGGAAAAGGCCAGGGAGGCAGCTGGTGATAAGCCAATCCTGAAGATAATTCCTTTTCATCATGTAAAGGTTGGGATTATTACAACTGGAAGCGAGGTGTTTAAAGGAAGAATAGAAGATGCCTTTGGACCAGCCATAAGAAAAAAGCTTGCAGAATATGATACTGAGGTTATAGGACAAAAGATTCTTGATGATAATCAGGCGGATATAGTATCAGCAATACATGACTTTATAAATGAAGGTGCAGATATGGTTATCTGTACAGGAGGTATGAGTGTAGACCCTGATGACAGGACACCCGGGGCAATAAAGGCAAGTGGAGCCCGTGTTGTAAGCTATGGTGCGCCGGTACTTCCTGGAGCAATGTTTTTACTTTCATATTATGAAAAGGGAGAAAAAACTATTCCTGTTATGGGGCTTCCTGGTTGTGTAATGTATGCAAAGCGAACAATATTTGATCTTGTTCTTCCAAGAGTACTTGCAGGAGAGATTCTTACAGAAGCAGATCTTGCCAGGTTTGGAGAAGGCGGACTTTGTCTTAACTGTGAAGTGTGTACATTTCCAAAGTGTGGTTTTGGAAAGTGCTGAAAATGAATACAAGTGCAGGATACTGGTGTAACGCAAAGCTTAAATGGTAAATCATAAAAAATCTAATAAATCATAGGAGTAAATATACAGATGGAAGGCTTTAGTCATTTAGACGAAAAAGGAAATGCAGTCATGGTAGATGTGACAGCAAAATCTGAAACACAGCGTATTGCACGTGCAAGTGGAAGAATTTATGTGGGCGAAGAAGTTTATAAGGCTATTACAAGTGGAACTGTTTCCAAGGGAGATGTTTTTGCATGTTCAAGAGTTGCGGGAATAATGGCAGCAAAGAAAACATCTGAACTTATACCTCTTTGTCATCCTCTTTTACTTACAGGAATAGCAGTCGAGTTTGAGCCGGAAGAGGATAAGTATGCAATTTCATGCACCTGCACAGTAAAGCTTGCGGGAAAGACAGGAGTCGAAATGGAGGCACTTACCGGAACATCAGTTGCTCTTTTGACAATTTATGATATGTGTAAGGCAATCAGCAAGAGAATGGAAATCTCAGATATTCACCTTGAAGAAAAAGACGGAGGAAAAAGCGGTCACTTTGTAAGATAACAAAATGCAAAAACGCAGGAGAAAAACAAAGTGAAAAAATTAAATAATAAAAATAATAGCAAGATAAATAGATATATTGGTATGGCTGCAGTCATGATGGGAATGGGAGTTCTTACGGCATGCGGACAAAGTACTGAGCAGACAGCATCTGCTGAAACTGTAGAAGAATCTAAAGAAGAAAATGGTCAAACTACAGACACAGATACAAGTAAAGACGCAGCTGCAAGTGCAGAAGTATCAACTGATGCAGAAGCGGAATCCTCAGAGTTAATTGTTTTTGCGGCAGCTTCGATGACAGAAACTCTTACGGAAATTGAGGAAAGCTATGAGGCAGCTCATCCAGGAGTTGATATTATTTATAATTTTGATTCATCAGGAACATTAAAAACACAGATT
>JAILEJ010000117.1 GCA_024688095.1 Butyrivibrio sp. | reverse complement strand
CGAAGAGGAAAATGATTTGATTGAGCAGGTATATTCTGTTTCAAAGAATATTTCTCAAAGCAAAAAGCCTGTAGTATGGACAATGGCCGGTGGAATTGACAGATTGCATCATACTTACGGGAAAAGATTTTTCTCTGAAATAAAAGTTTTGGCACTTACAGCTGAGCCGGAGGTTCTTAGAAAACGGATGACAGAAGGCAGAGGGATAGACGATGCGGGTTGGATTCAAAGCTCAATCGATTATAATAATTTTTTTAGGACTCATGACACTTTAGGAGATACAGAGTTTGATACATTAGATTGCACAAACGGGACTCCTACGGAAATTGCAAAAAAGGTTCTTGAATGGTTGAGAGAATGAAATTGATTAATATTAAGAGGAATTTAGGAGGGAATCATAAATGGCATCGGATTGTACAGTAGCCATTGATAATGGGTATATTAATATACGCGTTGGAGCAATTATTATGAAAGGTAACAAATTTCTGATGGTTGGTAATCAGAAGGATGAGTACCTTTATTCTGTTGGCGGGCGTATCCAGTTTGGAGAAAGTGCTGAGGAGGCAGTCGTTCGAGAAGTGTTTGAAGAGACAGGTGTGAGACTGGAAGTGGATCGTCTTGGATTTGTTCATGAAAATTTTTTCTATGGTGATTATGGTAAAAAAGAAGATAAATTAATCTATGAGATTTCATTTTTCTTTTATATGAAAACACCGGATGATTTTGAGCCGGTATGTGATAGTTTTACTGATGATGAGTCAAAAGAAAGGCTTATATGGGTAGATGAAAAAAGTGATATAACTTACTATCCTACATTTTTTAGGGAAGAACTTAGAAATCCCAGTTCCTCTGTAAAACATATTGTTACTGATAATAGGAAATAGAATTGATACTGGAGTATTAAAGTCAGATGATCCAAAGTGCTTTTGGACAGATACTTATTATTCTTCTCACGAAGAAATGCAGCAATTATATCAAGACAATGGTTTATCGATAGAAAAACATTTTGCCCAGGATGGAATGGCTCCTATGTTTCACAATACTGTGGATGAATGGAGCGATGAACAATTTAAAACCTGGTATAAGTATCATTTATCTGTGTGTGAGGAAAAATCAATTATAGATATGAGTAATCATGTTGTAATTATTGGGAGAAAGAATTGAGGTGAATTCTTTGGCAGATAAAAAATGGGAATTAGAATTAAATGAATATATACGTCAAGGTGAACCCGACAAGGTAGACAAGAGCAATGCGTGGAAAACGGCGATTGGTCTTCAGGACGTTGATGGTTTGAAGCCTTCTGAGTACTTGATAGAAACTGCTAAGGAACACATAGAAGGAAAGATAACTATATCTGAAGCGGACAAACGAATTCAGAACTATTATGAAGAACGTCAGGATAGAAGTGAGGAAGAAGCTGACACAAAGGAAGCGGATATTGTTTCTGTAAGAATTGCAAAGCTTCTTGGAGAGAAGACATTTCAGTTTTCACCAGTAGAATTGCAGAATATACATCGCAAATTGTTCGAGGGTGTATTTAAGCATGCTGGAAAAATACGTGATTATAATATCACAAAAAAAGAGTGGGTGCTTAAAGGCGATACAGTAATGTATGCGTCATGCGATAGCATCAGAGCTACACTGGATTATGATTTTTCGCAGGAGAAGAATTTCTCTTATGAGGGGCTATCGATAGAAGAGTCAGTAAGACATATCGCAAGATTTACTTCTGGTATATGGCAGATTCATCCATTTGGAGAAGGTAATACCAGGTCAACAGCAGTATTCATTATCAAATATCTGAAGACTTTTGGTTTTGCTGTAAGCAATGAAACGTTTGCGGAGAATTCTTGGTATTTTAGAAATGCCTTGGTAAGAGCTAATTATAATGACTTGCAAAGCGGTATTCATGCAACTACAGAGTTTTTGGAATTGTTTTTTGAAAATCTTTTAATGAATGCAGACCATGAGCTCAAAAATAGATATATGCATATTGATTTTCAAAGTGAAAGTGCCATTCAAAGTGCCAATGAAAAGATTTCAAAGTGCCAAAATGGCACTTTAGAGTTGTCGCTTGAAGAATTAGCAATAATTAGTGTTTTAAAGGCTAATCCTTCAGCTACTCAAAAGCAGATAGCAGAAATGACAGGAAAATCTGAAAGAACAATAAAACGTCGTACTGTTGAAATGCAAGAAAAAGGATTTATTGCTCGTGAGAACGGAAAGCGTAATGGTAAGTGGAAAGTACTTGTAGAATTATAAAAATGTTTGCACATACCAAAAGGATAGAGACGGTAATACTATTATCTCAGAATAAGAGGGGGTAAAAAATGGAAAATCAACTATCACGTGCGCGAATGTTAATGCGAGGTAAAGTTTCAACGCATGTGGAGACGTGTGTCCTATTGATTAACCAAAATCCCAGTGCAAAACATTATGTTGAAATAGGTATAGATGCTGAGGATCACTATAAGATCAAGGATTCAAAATGTGGTAAAATATAAAGAATCTGCTCAAGGAGAGAAGAATATGCACGATATTACAGAACTTCCGGCTTGGGAGAGATTGTTTAAGAAAATTGTATGGAAGCAAATTGGAAATCTCGAAGGAAAGAAGATTCTTGATTTTGGTAGCGGCGAAGGAATTACGGCGAATCATTTTGCGGGGAATAATGATGTTACAGCTATAGAACCATCTGAGGAAATGCTTTCAGATGCATGGAAAGATTATGAGTATACTCAGATTGTTGGTGATATTAATTCGTTGGACACATTTTATGACGAGACTTTTGATATTATCATCTGCCACAATGTGCTGGAATACATTGATGATAAAGAGGCTGTGGTAAAAGCTTTAGCACGTGTATTAAGGAAAGATGGTATCATGTCCATAGCTAAACATAACAGAGCCGGGCGAGTAATGCAGATGGCAGTGTTGCTTGATGATTTTGAAAAGGCAAATGCACTTCTTGATGGTGAAAATTCTACAGCATCAAAGT
>JAILEJ010000105.1 GCA_024688095.1 Butyrivibrio sp. | reverse complement strand
AACAGACATCTCGAAGCATATCTTTACAGCTCTGATGGATACTTTGTAGTATAAATACTATTAAGAAATGCTTAAATTTACAATGTATGATGTATTATATTGTTTTTTATAATTTTATTTTAACCTAAACCATGTATTCTACTATAGATATTATGAACTAAACCATGTATTCTAATATAGATATTATAAACTAAACCATATATTCTAATAGTAACATTATGGATTAAATCATATGTTTTAATTCTAATAATGGTGGCATGAAATAAAGCTTATTTTATAATAATATTTTGGCGAAAATCATATTTGGTTTTAATGAACTGACTAAATGTGGTATAATTCTATGGGATTATCGATAAAATTAATTTGATAATCTCGAGTTTATTTTTTTTGAAAGGACAATGAAATGGAAGATCAGAATTTGACATCTCATTTGGACCAGCTTGAAGAAGAAGCTATCTACATAATGAGAGAAGTTGCGGCAGAGTGTGAGAAGCCTGTAATGCTTTATTCTATTGGTAAAGACAGTTCAGTTATGCTTCATCTTGCACTCAAAGCTTTCTACCCGGAGAAGCCTCCGTTTCCATTTATGCATATTGATACAACATGGAAATTTAAGGAAATGATAAAGTTCCGTGATGAGCAGGCTAAAAAGTACGGTTTGGATATGATCGTATATTCAAACGAGGAAGGTATCAAACAGGGAATTAATCCTTTTGATCACGGCAGTGCTTATACAGATATTATGAAGACTCAGGCTCTTAAGCAGGCCCTTACAAAATACGGATTTACAGCTGCATTTGGTGGTGGCCGAAGAGATGAAGAAAAGTCTCGTGCCAAGGAAAGAATTTTTTCATTCAGAAATAAGGAGCAGGCTTGGGATCCAAAGAATCAGAGACCTGAAATGTGGAATGAGTTTAATACTAAGATTCACCAGGGTGAGAGTATAAGAGTATTCCCTATTTCAAACTGGACTGAGAAGGATATTTGGCAGTACATCAAGCGCGAGAATATCGATATCGTTTCTCTTTATTTTGCAGATGAAAGACCTGTAGTATACCGTGACGGCAATATCATCATGGTAGATGATGACAGAATGAAGGAAAGACTTCGTCCTGATGAAAAGATCGAGATGAAGAAGGTTCGTTTCCGTACACTTGGCTGTTATCCACTTACAGGTGGCGTAGAATCTGAGGCAGACACTCTTGATGCCATTATTGATGAGACACTTGGTGCTGTATCTTCAGAGCGTACCAGCAGAGTAATTGACCGTGATGGCGGAGCAGCCAGCATGGAGAAAAGAAAGAGAGAAGGATATTTCTAGGATGAAAGGTTTACTTAAGTTTATTACGTGTGGTAGCGTTGACGATGGTAAATCCACACTTATAGGACATATGCTGTATGATGCAAAGCTTCTTTTTGCTGATCAGGAAAGAGCTTTGGAACTTGAAAGTAAGGTTGGAAGCAGAGAAGGTGCAATTGACTATTCACTTCTTCTTGATGGTCTTATGGCTGAGAGAGAGCAGGGAATAACAATTGACGTAGCTTACAGATATTTCTCAACAGACAACAGAAGCTTTATCGTTGCTGATACTCCAGGTCACGAGGAGTATACAAGAAACATGGCTGTTGGAGCTTCTTTTGCAGACCTTGCTGTAATTCTTGTTGATGCTACTCAGGGAATTCTTGTGCAGACAAGAAGACATGCCCGTATCTGTGCACTTATGGGCATAAAGAGCTTTGTTTTTGCAGTTAATAAGATGGATCTTATCCATTTTGATAAAGAAAAATTTGATAAAATTTCAAAGGATATCAAGAAGCTTGCAGTTGATATTGAACTTCCAAGCGTAACTATTATTCCTGTTTCAGCAACTGAGGGTGATAATGTTACTAACAGATCAGGTCACATGAACTGGTATACAGGTAAGACACTTCTTGAGCATCTTGAGACAGTTGACGTTGAGACTCAGGATGAAGAGGAAGGATTTGTACTTCCTGTACAGAGAGTTTGCCGTCCTAACCATACATTCAGAGGTTTCCAGGGAACTATTTCTTCAGGAAGTATCAAGGTTGGTGACGAGATCACTGTTCTTCCAAGTAAGGAAAAGGCTAATGTTAAGGGAATCCTTAAGACAGATAAGGAAGTTACAGAGGCCAGAAAAGGACAGCCTGTTACAGTTTCACTTGATAAGGAAATTGATGTATCAAGAGGAAGCGTCATTATAAAGGATGCAAATCTTTCAGTATCAGATATGTTCACAACTACAATGCTGTGGATGGATGATACAGAGCTGGTTCAGGGAAAAGGCTTTTATGTAAAAATAGGTACAAAGATGATTCCAGCAACAGTCATGGAAATCAAGTATCGTATTGATATAAATACAGGTGAACATCAGCCGGTAAATTATGTATACAAGAATGAGATTGCTGTTTGTGATATAGCTCTTTCTGACAAGATTGTATTTGATAAGTTTGTAAATCATAAGGATATCGGACATTACATTTTAATTGACCGTGTGACAAATATGACTTCTGCATGTGGTATTGTAGAGCATTCACTTAGAAGATCAGAAAACGTTGTATGGCAAAAGCTTGATATCACTCGTGAGACAAGATCAGAGAAGATGGGACAGAAGCCTCTTACAATCTGGTTTACAGGTCTTTCAGGATCAGGTAAGTCTACTCTTGCAAATGCAATTGAGAAGACTCTTAGTGTAGAAGGCAAGTATACAATGCTTCTTGATGGTGACAATATTCGTATGGGTCTTAATAAGAACCTTGGCTTCAATGAAGAGGACAGAATTGAGAACATCAGACGTATTGCCGAAGTTGCAAAGCTTATGAATGATGCCGGACTTATTACTCTTACATCATTTATATCTCCTTATGAGAGCGACAGAGAGCGTGCAAGAGAGATCATTGGATCAGATAACTTCATTGAAGTTTATGTAAGCACACCTCTTGAAGAGTGTGAAAAGAGAGATGTTAAGGGCTTATATGCAAAGGCAAGAAAGGGTGAGATTCCAAACTTTACAGGTATCTCAAGCCCATTCGAAGTACCACAGCATCCACAGATCACAATTGATACAAGTAAGTATGAGCTTGGAGAGTGCGTAGAAATACTGCTTGAAGAGATCAGAAAATATATGTAAAGATAATTATAATTAATATTAAATGCCTAAATCCTCTGAGGTATAAAAAACTTTCTGGGTTTAGGCATTTATTTGGAGGAATAAAAATATGTGGTCAAAAGAACTGTTTGTATCTATTAAGGCTTCTATAGTTGCGGGCGCAGCTATAATGGAAGTGTACAATAATGGTGATGCTCAGGTTGAGTATAAGGATGATAAGTCACCACTAACACTTGCTGATAAGAAGTCCAATGATGTTATTACAAAAGCTCTTACAGAAAAATTTCCCTCACATGCACTTTTATCAGAAGAGGGAAAAAAGGATTTGGCAAGACTTTCAAATGACCTGTGCTTTGTAGTTGATCCGCTTGATGGTACCAAGGAATTTATTAAGAGAAATGGTCAGTTCACAGTAAACATAGCTCTTTCTAATAAAGGAAATTCTGAAATGGGTGTTATTTATGTACCAGCAACAGAAGACCTTTATTTTGCTGCAAAGGAACTTGGTTCATTTAAAATTTCAGCTGCATCTGAGGAGTTCAAAAAGTGGTCTGATGAGACAGCAGCTGTTAAAGGAATAAGTAGTTCTGACGATGAGACAGCAGTTGTTAAAGGAATAAATAGTCCTGATCACGAGACAAGCGGTGGAAGCGAAAATGCAGAGCTTATAAATGAAGATTGTGATGCATTTATAAATAATCTCACACTAATCAGTGAAAAGCTTCATGTTTCTGATAATACTGATATTCCTGAACTTAAGGTTGTCATGAGTAGTTCTCATGGATGTGCAGAAATGGATGCTCTTATTGAAAAACATAATCTGAAAAACTTTGTTGCAATGGGTAGTTCTCTCAAGGGGTGTCTTGTAGCAGAGGGAAAAGCGGATATCTACTATCGCTACAATCCTACAATGGAATGGGATACTGCTGCGATGCAGTGTATAGTAGAAGAGGCTGGAGCAATCTTTAGACAGATGGATGATTCACCAATGACCTACAATCGTGAAGACAGCCTTAATGCTAAAGGCTTTTACATCATAAATAATGAGAAAAACAGAATCCGATAAAATTTAAAAAATCTTTCGAGTAATGATAAGATCTCCCTAAAGCAGACAATGGAAATATCCAAAGTCTCTTTTAGGGAGATTTTTTATAGTAAGTCTTTAATGTCACATTTTAGTACCATACATAGTGAATCAAGTGTTGATGCTGATGCCTTGTGAATGTCCTTGGCACCTATTTCATATTGCTGCAGAGTGCGAAGATTAACACCAGATTCTTTTGCCAGAGTGCTTTGCGATATTCCTAAAAGCTTACGGTACATCTGAAGCCTGTTGATGGTACTTATATTCTCTTCTTTAGAATTAATATAATCTACAATTTGCATCTCATCCATTTCGTGATATGGATTGTATTTTTCTTTTATTTCTTTGGGTGTAATAATGTTATTAATTTCTTTAAAGCTTTTGGCAGAATGCCATTGATAATATGCAAGTACCCACCCTGTCCAATAATTTTCTTTGGGCGCTTTGAATGAGGTGTCTATTTCTCTTAGAGTAGCAGCATTTGTTTTTAGGACTATATCCTGGGTAAGTTCAGCTCCGGATTTTCCAACTATATATTTGGGATTGCCTACTTCAAACTGAGCTGCTATTCCAGAATTAATAAAAAGACTCATGAAAAAATCCAGGTCAAATTTATAATCAAATGCAGCAGTCTGAAAAGCTTCTGCTAAATTATTCATAGCATCGTTTAAATACATTTCATTATATGGATGAGCCATAAGATTACTCCTTTTTTCTGATAAGGTCAATAAGATATATACCTTCTTTATCAATACTTTCCGAAATTGCAATATAGTCTTTTCTGGATTTATTATCCCTTGCATTTTTCATAGGGTAATACCGGGTATAGTCAACAGGGATAGCCTCTATATATTTAAGTTTTGAGAAGGCTCTTTTACTCTTTATAAAAATCTGTTCTCCGAGTTCTCCAAGGTGCATAGCTTTTTCTAATTGAGCTACACTAATGGAATTAGTAAGAAATGCCCTGGCAAAGGAAAAGTAGGAATCATCTGCTCTGTATCCAATTATGATATCGCAGGAAGTGGTATCTATATGATAATGTTGCTGTAAATAATTTAGTCCGTCCTTTCCAAGAGGACTGTTCACAGTAAAGGTTCTATGCTCAAGAAGAAGCGTTAACCAATGTAAAATGGAGTATTTTTCACTATTTAAATCTAGAACCGTAAGGCCTTTGTCATCAATACAATAAGTATTTACAAATCCGTCTCTCTTATCGTCAACAGCCCACTCCTTGGCAAGTTCAAGATGTTTTGTACAATAAAAGCCTTGTCCATAATCATTGAACAACTTTCCATATCCAAACTGGGGAGTTTTTATTATTTTATCTGAACCATGATATAAAATTAATTCACTCAATAGAATCGCCTGTGCCTTTCATAAGATATTGCTTACAAACTTGTGTGGAAACAAAAGTATAACTCTGTAGAAGTATAAATAATTATAACTCTGCAGAAGTATAAAAACAAGATTTTGAACAAAAAAAGAGCTATGCCCTGATGAATTATCATCCAGGGTATAGCTCTTTGAATTCATTATTAAATGTTTATTGATAATATATAAGTAATTTGATTTCGTATAAGAATAATCAAATTATCTATTTCCCTTATTGAAATCATATGTACTGAATGTCATGTAAGAATCGCCACCCTTGAACATGTATACATAATGTCCTGAGCTTTCTTTAATTGAACCATTAACAGTCTTATAAGCAGTTACACAAATATAGTATGTTTTGCTGTTTGAGAACTTCTTATTCTTGAACTTGAACTTAGCAGAAGGATTCTTTGAGTTAGAAGAAATTGTCTTAACCTTCTTGTAGCCATCATGTCTTTTTGTTGAAGCATAGATGTAATATCCGCTTACACCAGATACTTTCTGCCATGTCATCTTAAGCTTTCCGCCCTTAAGTGAGATATCATAGTTATCTTTTTTCTCATTTACAAATGGTTGAGCAAAAAGTGGAAGCTGTACTGTATCACCTTTAAGATTTACAGATGTGTTTGCATCCTTCTTAACTGTAACATATGGTGTGATCTTAGCCCATGTAACTGAATCTCTGTCAATACTGAGATCTTCAAGAACACCGTTCTTATATGCAGTTGATGTTGATGAAAATTCTTCTTCACTTTCCCAGTCTCCATCATCATCCTGGATAGCAAAGTAAAGACCCTCTGTATTTGCGCCTTTTGTCCAAGCAAGATCTACGTCATTTCTTGTTGCATAATATGCTGTTGGACGGAAGTTTGTTACTGAAGGATAAGTCTTAACTGTACCTTTAGCTATTACAGTTGTTTTATTAGTATCTGTGATCCAAACAGTATAGTTTGTATTAGTTGTAAGTCCTGTGAGTGTAGCAGAACCGGAAAGACCATTCAAAGTAATTGCTGTTGCTGTATATTCTGTAGCATCAGCTGGTTTAGTAATATTTGCATCAGTTGTATAACAAATCTTTGCAGCTTTAGCAGTTGCTTCAGGTGTTGTTGTTGTCCATGTGATTGTTGGATTTGTTTCTGACCATGCTCCCTGATAGATTACATCAGTTTCAGCAGCCTTAGCTGTGCTGCCTGCACCAACGAATAAAAGTGCCGCTGCCGAAACGGCGAAAAGATATCTGGCAAAAAATTTCTTTGACATATTCAATTGTCCCCTCTCATATTTTTTTCTCCTCCACGGAGTATTTTCTTTTGTCTAAAGTATTATAACAAACGGAAATCCTTAATTCAAGCCGATTGGGGCTCTATGCTAAAATATTTTAAAATTTTGT
>JAILEJ010000060.1 GCA_024688095.1 Butyrivibrio sp. | reverse complement strand
GGATATGATATGATTGAGGTTCTTGAAATACAAGCAGAAAATGAAGATGGAGAAGAACCTGAATTTGAAATTGTTAGTAAGGCAAGAGATTTTTTAGATGAACATTGTGATTTTTTCATGGGTACTTCAAAAGAAAGAAATTTATGTAAAGATTATGTAGATACAAGTATTTTATATGAGCAGATTATAAAGAATGACAAAAAATATGGAGATAGTTTATTATTATTAACTGATATAAGAGTAGGACAGATAAATGAATGGGAGTTTGATAGCGCTGGTAATTATTGCACGCGTCTATTATTGATTGATAATGAATATAATTATTACTATGTTTATTATTACGGGGATATACCATACCTTGAGGATGATTATGTAGATGCTGTTGTGCTTCCTCTTGACTCACATTCTTTTTCTAATACTGACGGAGGAAAAACTTTATGTCTATATTGTGCAGCAACGATTATAGATGATCCATATTGCATTGATCTATATGATACTTCGACATCAAGCGGAAATACATCTTACAATCAAAGCAGTTACAACAATAATACAAATTATGAGTATGCGGATTCCTCTTATTATAGTGAATATATGCTTTGGGATACAGACTGTTATTATTATTCCAAAGAAGATTTGCAGTATTTTACTGATGAGGAACTTAGAATTGCAAGAAATGAAATTTTGGCAAAGCATGGAAGAACATTTAAGGATGCAGAATTGCAACAATACTTTGATAACCAGTCCTGGTATACACCTTTATATACACCGGAAGACTTTGATAAACAAATGGCTAATCTTTTAAATGATTATGAAAAAGCAAATATAGAAGTCATAAAGTCTATAGAAGCAGAGAGAAAATAAAACATTAAAAACAAATAAATTCATCAAAAAAGGTCAGAAATCTCTGGCCTTTTTTTGATGTAGACAGGTCGATGATATGGTATGATATTCTGAGTCGAAACTGCGGAGGAGTGTATGATTAACCATTTTAATGCTTTTATTTCTTACAAGCATGCTGAGCTTGATAACAAGATTGCTGCTTCAATAGTGAGGGATTTGGAGCACTTTCATATTCCAGCGAAGATTCAGAAATCCACAGGGGTGAAAAGGATTAACAGAATCTTCAGGGACAAGGATGAACTTCCTATCACAAATGATCTCAATGATACGATATCTCAGGCACTATACAATTCGGATTTTCTGATTGTCATATGTTCAACCAATACCCATAAGTCTACCTGGGTTGAGAGAGAGATTGAGACTTTTCTGAAAAATCACACAATAAATCAAATATTGACTGTACTTGCAGATGGCGAGCCCTATGATGTTATACCAAAATCTCTTTTGACCGGAAAGAGGCAGGTGGTAAATGAAAAGGGTGAGACAATAACAGAGGAGTTTCCATATGAGCCTCTCTCCTGCGATTACAGAATGCCTTATAGAAAGGCCAAGGCAGAGGAACTTCCTCGTCTTGCTGCGGCCCTGATTGGATGTTCATATGATGAGCTGATAAACAGGCAGCGCCAGTACAAGATGCACAGGATGGCAGCTGTTTTTGCCGGAGCGATGACTCTTTCTCTTGGATTTGCAGGCTATATGTTCTACAGCAATACGCAGATTCATAAGAACTATGTGGAGTCTCTTAGAAATCAGTCAAAGTACCTTGCAAATGAGTCCATGGATCAGCTAAGTAATGAGAACCGAATGGAAGCTATGCAGCTTGCTCTGGCAGCACTTCCACAGGATGAATCTGATCCAAGACCTGAGACGCCGGAAGCTGTAAGAGCGCTTACTAATGCGACTCTTGCCTATGTATCACCTGCAGCTTCTAATGTAAGCGCAGTCTGGAATTACCAGATGCCCAATAAGATAAAAGAGTTTAAGGTAAGTGATGACGGATTGCGCCTTGCAGCGATTGACTTAAATGGCGTTGTAAAGGCGTGGGATGCAGAAACTCATGCAGAGCTAATAAGCGTAAATGATTCTGAGGATAATTGCAGATACATTGAGTTTTTTGATTCAAATACTCTTGTGGTATTAAAGGGAGACGGCGTTTTTGCCTATGATCTGGAAGCGGGAAAAGAGCTATGGAGCAATAATAGTAATGATAATTTTTTCCTTATAAATAATGTATTTAAATATTCAGATGATAGTATTTTGCTGGTTTGTGCAAATGGCCATTTATATGAAGTAGGAATAAATGATGGCGCATTGAGAAACGAATATGAAATCTTCAATGAGGAAAAAGCTGACTACATGAATGTAGGTCTTTGTGATATTTCAGAGGATAAGAGCAAAATAGCTTTTTTCCTAAAAGATAGAGAAGATTACAGTAACGTCATATGCAGTATTGCAGAATATAATATTGCAGCAAAAGAGCTAAATACATATCCGGTTGATGCTGAATTTATTGGAGATATCTGCTATCAGAAAGATAACATTTTTTACTCTTGTCCTGATGGAAATATAGACGGCAGTGTAAAGATGTTCGGGTATAGTTATATTACTGAGGATCACACGGATGTATACTGTTTAAGTTCTGGTGATCTTAGTCGTAAGTGGCAGGATGAATGCGTAAGTACGGATGTAATGATGGACAGCGGATTCCTTCCGATGGAGACTGGAAACATTGCATATTATGCAGGTGGATGCTGTAAGATTTGGAATGGAGAAACTGGTGATGTAGTTGAAGATATAGACATCGGTGATTCTATTATTGATGCCAGTGACAGAGATGGCGACGGCGAGCCTCTTTTTATAACAAATTCCGGAACTACTGCAAGCTATGGAACGGTTGGAGGCACTGCAGGTGTGCAGAGCATTAAGAGATTTTCAGATAATCTTGTGGATGCCAGGGTGGCAAAGGGAATATATACGCAAGGCTATGA
>JAILEJ010000053.1 GCA_024688095.1 Butyrivibrio sp. | reverse complement strand
GCGAAGAAAACTATATGTCTTTTTAGTAAATAGAGTGCCTGGAATAAAACAGCGCTATCACAAATTCCATGATGGAACCGTAGGAATCACTAAGGTTATTTCCTGGCTATATCTGATTTTATTAAATATTGGATATTATTTGTTGTTCCTAAGATTCCTTGGAAAGGAATCTAAGATTGAATATTATGAGCAGAAGAAAATTCCTATAGATATAAGCGAGTCAGAAATTGACAGGTCCAAAAATATTGATCTATCAGTAGATGCGTTTGTAGAAAAGCTGAAGGATTATGATGTAATTTCTTTTGATGTATTTGATACCTTAATATTCAGGCCTTTAACACAGCCTACAGATGTCTTCTACTTTGTTGGCGAGAGACTTGGAATGCTTGATTTTAAGAGGATCAGGATGTGGGCTGAATGGAAGACAAGGGAAACGTGCCATAAACAAAACGGTCATTACGAAGTTACCTTCAAAGAGATTTGGGATAAGCTCTCATATGAAACAGGCCTTGATGCAGATCATGGAATGAAGCTTGAATGGGAGATGGAGCTTTCTTTTTGCTATGCCAATCCATTTATGCTTGAAGTCTGGAATAGATTAAAAGAGCTTGGTAAGGAACTGATAATTGTATCCGATATGTATTTATCTGCAGATCAGATAACTCAGCTTATAGAGCAAAATGGCTTTACTGGAGCGGCAGCGGTATATGTTTCCTCTGAATATTCTAAGAGTAAGGCAGATGGTAGGCTTTTTGAGTTTGTAAAAGCTGATTTATGTCAAAGAGGATTATTATCAGGTACGGGTTCTTTCCATAATAAAGTAATTCATGTAGGAGATAATCCTGTAAGCGATGTCAGAAATGCGAGTAAGGCAGGATTTAGCACTCTTCATTATCCTAATATTAATAGAAATGAACTCTTATACAGGGCTCAGGATATGTCCTATATAATTGGCTCTGCTTACAGAGCACTTGTAAATGCCAGAATTTATAACGGACTTTGTACATATAATATGGAGTACGAATATGGATATATCTACGGAGGACTGTTTGTGCTTGGATATATTTCTTTTATCCATAAATATTATCTTCGGGAGAAACTGGATAAGCTTTTATTCTTATCCCGTGATGGAGACATTTTACTTAAGGCATATAAGCTGTTGTATCCGGAAGATAATGCAGAGTATGCTTATATTTCGCGGAAGGCAGTTACAAAGCTCCTATTTGGAATTGACAGGTATGATTACTTTAGAAGATTTATTTATCACAAGGTAAATCAGGGCTATAAGATTATTGATGTATTAAAGTCTATGGAACTTGATGAACTTATAGAAGATTATCGCATAAATAATAATCTTGAATCAGAGCTTACTGATAAGAATGCAGATAAGCTTAAGGAATTTATTATAGATAATGAGAATAGGGTAGAAGCTATTTATAATAACCAGCTTCGTGCAGCAGGTTGTTATTATACAAATATACTGGAAGGATGCTCCAGGGCAGCTGCAGTTGATATTGGCTGGGCAGGAAGCGGAGCATTGGCACTTCACAGACTTATTAGTACCGTTTGGAATATACCATGCGATTTGCGGGGGATAGTTGCAGGTACTAATACAGTACATAATATAGAAGCAGATGCATCAGAGCCGTTTCTGCAATCGGGAAGGCTTGTGGCTTACCTGTATTCTCAGTCACATAATAGAGATCTTCTTAAGAAACATGATCCGGAAAAGGGGTATAACGTATTTTGGGAACTGTTATTATCATCTGATAAGCCTCAGTTTAAGGGATTTTATGAAGGGGATGTTCGAGAATGTATAGATGATATCTATGACTCTGATAAAAATATTACTTTGAAGTTTGGCAGAAGAGATGTTGATCCAAAAGGGGCAGAGGAGATACAAAAAGGAATTTTAGATTTTGTAAATGATTATAGCAGTCATTTTGGTAAGCATATACATATGTATGATATAAGTGGAAGAGATGCTTATTCACCGCTATTAGCGGCCTCTGGCCATGATGAAAGATATCTTAAAAGTATAGAAAAAGGGTTTGAACTGGAGATTAATGTAATCTGATAACAATTAATAATTTATTAAATCTGCTTTAATTAAGTGGGCACACTATTGACATTATTTTTTAAAAGTCTATACTATAGTTATGTTTATTCTTAAAAACACACTATAGTAAAGAAGAGAGGGAAGAAGAACATGAAAAGACTTATCGCAGCAGCCCTTGCCGCAGTGATTGTTGCTACTTCAGCACCAGCAGTTTCAAATGCTGCTACAGCTACAGTATTAAATGCCAGCATTTCAACTCAGGAAGCTGAGGCTACAAGTATTGCTAAGGGTGAAACAACAACAGTAACAGATGAAAACGGAACAACTGAAAGTGTTACTCTTACAGATGGTTCACTTACAGTTTCAGCTGTAAAGAGCACAAGTAAGAAGGTTTCAATTGCTGGAACAGTAAACGGATATGCTGTTACAAAAATTAAATCATCAGCATTCAAGAACTGTAAGAAAGCTACAACAATTGACCTTACAGATTGCGCACTTACATCACTTTCAAAGAACCAGTTTAAGGGTGCTAAGAATCTTAAGACTGTCAAGATTAATGCTACAAAGCTCACAGCAAAGAGCATTAACAAGAAGGCTCTTAAGGGCTTTAAGGGAAAGAAAATTGTTCTTACATGTACAAGTAAGAAGCAGTTTCTGAAGCTTATTGCTAAGCTTCATAAATCTGCAGGAAACAATGTAAAATATGTTTTCAAAAAGGCATGATTGAATAATGAATCCTCATTCATGATTTAGAGAGGCTGTTACGATTAACGTGACAGCCTTTCTGTATTTGTAAAATGATACTGCCGGAGAAGGTTGGAAGGAAAAAGTTTTATGAAAATATCATTTACACGTCTTAATATTGCAAGAATATATTTCTTATTAATACTTTTGGCGGCACCATTGTATATAGAGAATGGTTTCAACAATATTTTAAGAGCAAAAACTTATTTTGTATGGGTGAGTATAATAGTAAGTTCTGTTCTTGTTATTATTTTTTTCCTGAAATGGATTTATGACAGAGTAAAAGCTAGTAATTTAAAGCTGGAGTTAAAGGAGACAGCTACATCCTTTATTAAGTCTGTGAATATAATGGATGTGTTTGTTTTTATATTTGGAATAATATGTATAGTTTCATCTGCATTATCAGATTACCCGGAGGAAGCATTTTCAGGTTCGATGGCATGGTATGTAGGCGGCAGGCTCTTGTTTATGCTCTGCGTTATGTACTTTGTAATGTCGAGGTTTATGTCTAGTGACTTTGTAAGCTTTATAGGTATGATGATCGGTGGAACCTTTGCCATGATTCTTGCTGTTCTAAATGACCTCTGGATCGATCCTCTTCATATTCTTACAGAGGATGAGAACTGGAGAGATCACTTTACTTCTACGATTGGTAATATAGATCAGTTCAGTGGATATCTGTCTATCATTATTCCGATAATGGTAATGATGTTTGTTATTTCTGAAAATGGGTTTAAGAAAACAGCTGCGGCTATTGTTCTTTTTTTCTCATATCTGAATATGTTTCTGACTCATGCTGACAGTGTTTATATTGGTGTGGGTATAGGATACTTATTTATTATAGCTTTCTGTCTTAGAAAGCCTGGAAGATATCAGGGACTTCTGATAAATGGCATATTATTTGGCGTTGCAGGTTTCGCAGCCAGGGTAATCATTTTGTACAGACCGGAGATCAGGCTTGATGATATATCACCTATCCTCCTTGCACATAGTGTTCACTTGATAGTAGGCGGGGCATGCTTTGTTCTTCTTCTGTTACATATGTTTTTAGAACTTCATTTTAGCAAGGAACAGCTTGAAAAGATATTGCAGAAAGTCTTCTGGGTATATATTGTGGTTGCTGTTATTGGAGTTATAGCTGTTATAGTTATCTCTGTTATGAACTATGATATGCAGTTCCTTAACCGAAGAGGATTACTTTGGTATATTGCGGCATATTCCTTTACAGACGCTGATTTGAAACAGCAGATTATTGGAATTGGACCGGGATGTGTAGATACTATTTCTGAGATGTTTTATTTTGAGATTGAAGAGGCTTATGGTGCATTCTACTTCCTGGAAAATCTCCATAATGATGTATTAGAGTATCTGATTACTACGGGTGTTATCGGGGCAATATCCTATCTTGGAATATATATTTATATTATTGTAGATTTTATAAAGACTATT
>JAILEJ010000021.1 GCA_024688095.1 Butyrivibrio sp. | reverse complement strand
GCAAAGCATGTAAACTCAACAAGCATAAAGTCTACCATTCCAAGTCTTCTTGTTCTGCTGAGTTTAAATATATTATTCTGAACCATCAGTTTTGATTTATCTTTTTTTCCACTTGAAATCTTATTTAATATAGCAAGCGTTGTTCCCCAAATTACAAATATCACGAAGGAGATAATATCTCCGATAAGCATTACTTTATTAAACAGTCCAAGTCCTGATATCCAGCCTGGAAGCCACTGGCTGATTGGTATGTCATACTGTGTGACATCTGTGTAGCCTCTTCCGTATACCGCTATCTCTCTTGCATCGTACTCTGCAACACCCTTAGGTATCTTCCAGGATACATTTAGAAGATCAAGTCCTGTGAATGGATAAATCAGCCATCCTGATATAATTGCATTTCTTATAACAAAAGGTACTGCAATCATAATACATATTATAAAACAGAGGAAAAAAGCCTTCAGACTTCTCTTCTTTGGAAGTGTAAACTTTTCCGTTTTCTGGAAACGGTTCTTTCCTGCTGCATTTTTTTGTCGTTCTTTCTTTTCCATCTTCTTGATAATGGATTTATCTCTTACTCTCAGCATGCTTATTGGCTTTATCATCATAATTATAAATGGTACTGCTGATAATTTAAGCGTAATGGCATATACGATTGCCATGCTGAGAAATGCGTATGGCACAAAGGATTCTTCCTTACTGACATTTAAATCAAGCCAATGAATTATTATGTAGAATATCAGACAGGTTACATAGTAATCTGATGCTGGAGAAACCATTTCATCGAATATATTAAAGAGATAGTAAATTGCCAGAAGTCTTGCAAAATCTGGCACTACAGGATGTTTTCTTCTTGCAATATCCTTTAGGTCAATACACTGCCAGGCAAGTAGCAAAGCAAAAAATCCTGCTGTTACGTGAAAGCTCTGACCAAGAAATGAAAAGCTGTAAAGTGCTGTAAGCGGAAATGCCGAACTGTTATAAGCAAGTCTCACATGAAGATTTCCAAGTCCCTTTACCACTCCGTAATCTTCAATCCAGTGAATAGCCTGTGCATGATACAAGCCTGTATCATAATGCATGAGTCCTTCAGATGTTCCAAATGCCATTAACAAAAATACAAGTACATAAAGATACATGCTATGAGTTGAATTCAAAACTCTAAAAAGACTTCTTATTCTTAGAAACAGTTCTTCTCTAAAAACAAAAATCACTGAAAGGCATATAAGTACTAGTATTACATTTGCAATAAGCCCCACTCCGGAAAACAAACTGAAAACCTGTGCATAAACTGTTGTGATAATCAGTCCCGCTACAATATAGTTTTCCTGATATCTTATCTTGTATGGAGTAGGCTTACTTCCTTTATAATCGCACATAAAAGAAATTGAGGTAAGAAGCTTAAGGGCTCCATACCCCAATGTATATGTTGTTATTCCAATGTAAAGCCAGATTAAAATTACTGACAGCATTTATCTGACACCCCTCTTACATTATCATTATTTCACAAACTACAAGTCCAATTATTACACCAAGTATGGCTCCCATTGTAACCTGTAATGGTGTATGTCCTACAAATTCTTTTAGCTTTTTTTCAAAAGGAAGGTCACTTCCCATCTGTTCAAAAAGATCCATCATATTATTGAGAACAACTGCCTGTCTTCCTGTTTCTCTTCTTACTCCCATTGCATCGTGCATTACTATGATCGCAAGTATAGCTGAAACTGCAAATTCAAATGAGTCTGTGCCATAGCAGATGATTGAGGCTGTTACAAGTCCCATAACAGTTGCTGAATGAGAACTTGGCATTCCACCATCGCCAAGTAATCTTGATGGATCAAAATCTTTATTTACTATTGTATAAATTATTACCTTTAAAATCTGTGCTGAAAGCCAACCCCACGCTGCTGACATGAACACAGGATTATTAAGTGCTGCTATTATATAATTCAAAATATTCCCCTTACTACTTATACCATTCTTTTAAAAAGAATCTTCTCCACATTGTTATACGAGAATGAAATCCTTCATATACTTCTCAATTGCATCATGCCAGTCAGCAAACATAAAGTCTGTTGTAAGCTTAAGCATATAATTTTCAAGAATTGAATATGCTGGTCTTGGTGCTGCCTGTGGATTCATTTCAGCATACTGCTTTGATGTAACATGATTAACCTTTGTATTCTTACCAGCAATTCTGAAGATTTCTTCTGTAAAGTCTGCCCAGTTTGTATCACCTTCACAGGTTCCATGGAAAAGTCCATAGTTCTGTGTTGGAAGAAGATGAGCAATTGCTTTGGCAAGTTCGTATGTACTTGTTGGTGTACCAAGCTGATCATCTACAACACTTACTTCATCATGTGTTTCTGAAAGTCTCATCATTGTCTTTACGAAGTTCTTACCATCTCCATAAAGCCATGCTGTTCTTATAATAAATGAATCTCTTGCAAACTGTTTTACAAATTCTTCTCCTGCAAGCTTTGTTTTTCCATAAACACTTACAGGTCCTGTCTTATCAAACTCAACATATGGCTTTGTTCCATTGCCTTCAAAAACGTAATCTGTAGAAACGTGCACAAGCTTTGCACCCATTTCTGTAGCAGCAATTGCGAGGTTTCTTGGTCCAATTGCATTGATCTTATAAGAAAGATCTACATCTTTTTCCTGAGCATCAACTGCTGTATAGGCTGCGCAATTGATTATTGCATATGGCTTTACATCCTTTGCAAAATTTACAACTTTGTCTACATCTGTTATATCAAGAGGTGTAATTCCATCTCCTGCAACATCTGTATTTACAAGCTCATATTCACTGTTTCCTGCAAGTTCAATATTTATTGCTCTTCCGAGCTGACCGTTACAACCTGTTACAATTATTTTTTTCATTCGCCTAATCCTCTTTCTATTGCATCTATTATCGCATTAAGTGCTTCCTGTTCATCCGGACCTTCACATCTGAAGTTCAGTTCATCTCCGCATTTAATGCATGCACCAAGTACACTAAGTACACTCTTGGCATTTGCTATATTATCCCCATTATAATTAAATGTTATCTGGGATTTATAATTCATCGCGACTTTACATAAATTTCCAGCTGGTCTCAAATGAAGGCCCGTTGGATTATTTATGACAACTTTCTGACTGACCATTGTTTTTCTCCTTTTTATGTCCCCACTCCCCAGTCAAAAATTTCAATTATTTTAAACCACTGTCTTCTCGATAAGTTCAGCCAATTTTTTAGCTTCCTTTTCAATCTGCTCCTGATCTTTGCCCTCAATCATAACTCTTACCAGTGGCTCTGTTCCTGAAGGTCTTATAAGTACTCGTCCGTTTCCTGCAAACTCATCTTCAATTGCCTTGATTGCTTCCGCAACCTCAGGATATTCCATATAGCTGTCCTTTTTGTGATTTGGAACAGTTGCATTGCAAAGTGCCTGTGGCATTACTTCCATAACCTTTGCAAGCTCTGATAATGGTTTGCCAGTCTCTGCCATAACCTTTAACAGATAAAGTGATGAAAGAAGTCCATCTCCT
>JAILEJ010000283.1 GCA_024688095.1 Butyrivibrio sp. | reverse complement strand
CTTACTGAAGATGATATTCGTCGACAGAAAGAGGAAGGATTACAGATAACCTATGGTACCACAGAGATATACGAGAGGCAGACTTGCAATTGTACATGGATACAGGATGGAATCGGTTATGAAATGTTATGCATAAGTTCTGTAATTCCTGCAGATACTATGTTTGAGATGGTTGAGGAAATCATTCGATATTAAGTGACAGAATTAGGTACAAATTTCTAAAACTAAAACACGTATATTATTCAGTTTTTATCGGCATCCTTTATTATACGAAAGTGGTACAAATTTGGTACAATAGAAAGGCAGGGTCGGCGAAGCTCCTTTCTATGCGGCTTCCAGAGACTACTAAAAGTTCGATTCCGGTCGCCGGCAGTGAGAGAGAAGCAGAAATGCTTCTCTTTTTTTTATAATATCTGTAGGGTATAATAATTCTAACAATATGGTAAAAATAAATAATAAATATAATTTATAATATATTTTAAATAAAGGACTAATTATGCTGGTTTACACTAAGCTGTTTGCAGCTTTCTTTTTAATGTTATGCATTATTCTGTGTATGTTTTCTCTAATTGTAAAAAATGAAAAGAAGCTGATATACATCAATAATATTGTGCTACTTTTAGCAAGTACATCTTTCTTTTTATATGCAGGAGTTAAAGCAATATGGTTTTTAATATATATAATATTGATTACATATGTTGGAGGACTTCTGATCTATAGACAAAAGAAGCTTTTTATTATATTAGTGCCACTTTTATTGGCACCTCTTTTGGTATTTAAATTGCTTGATTTTGGTGGCTTTACTTTGGCTCAGCCCCTAGGAATATCATTTGTTACATTGCAGAGTTTTACTTATATTTATGCAGTGTTCAAAGGTGATTTAAAACCAGATAAGAACTTTTTGAAAATTGCACTTTTTGTTTCTTTTTTTCCTTGCGTTTCTAGTGGACCTATTATGGAAGCAGGAGTCTTATTACCACAGTTTGAGAAAAAAATAGATTTTGATTATGACAGGGTTACAGATGGTATAAAACTCTATGCGTGGGGAATTGCCAAAAAGCTTATATTAGCAGATAATATGGCAATTTATATAAATGGAGTAAAAGACAGCGTAGGTACTGCAGACAATAGTGGTGTTGCATTGCTTATGGTGTCTCTTCTGTATTCATTTCAATTGTACTTTGATTTCTCAGGATACTCGGATATTGTAATAGGTTGTGCAAAGATTCTTGGATATGATCTTATACAGAATTTTGATCATCCATATCTATCTAGGACTGTAACTGAGTTTTGGAATCGCTGGCATATTTCCCTGAGTGGATGGTTGAAAAAATATATTTATTTTCCACTTGGTGGAAGTCGTGTTGATAGATTCCGGATATACAGGAATGTAATGATTGTATTTATTGTAAGTGGTTTTTGGCATGGTAACGGATTCCATTTTATTGTATGGGGATTGTTACATGGCGCTTTTGTATGTGCAGAACGGATGATAAGAGAGAGAAAGCCTGGTTATAAAGGGAATATTTTTATAACATATCTTACGGTTACCTTTGCCTGGATATTCTTTGCTTCAAATAATATCTCAGAAGCTTTGATTACTATAAGAAGTTTTGCAAAAGTTCCATCAGAGTTGTTTAAGTTTTTTACAGGACAAATTTCTGGAGGCATAGAAGAACTGCTTTTAATAAGTGATATGAAGGTGTTTATGATTTGCGTCATTGGACTTGTACTGTTTATCTTTATAAGTTTCAAAACTAGAAATAAGGACGGTTTGTCAATCGTAAGAAATATGCCTATTTTATTACGCTGGACTGGATATTACGCACTTATTTTGGTGATACTATTTTTTGCATCCTCGGAGCATGTGAACTTTATATATAATAGTTTTTAAAGGAAATAACTTATGAAAAAGCTTATAATCAGAGCGTGTCTTTGTATTGTACCATTTCTGATTTATTTAGGGACAGTGCTGTATGTAGATGTTTTCAACGTTTTCCATAGAGATAACATCAGGATAACAGATGCGGCCCGTAACGATAATTACATAAAAACAAGATACATAATTGATAATTCTGATAAATACAATTCTTTTATACTTGGATCATCCAGAGTAGGAAATATTCCTCCACAAGGACTTATTGCTAATTTCGAAGGAGAAGAACTCCATTGGTATAATATGACTTATCCTATGGGATGCCCTAAAGATAATCTTGAGACCGTAAAGACATTTCTTGAAAATGGAGTAGATATAAAATGTCTTGTAATCGGAATAGATGAAATATCTATGTATAACACTTATGAGAATAATTCATCAGAGCTTATAGAGAAGCAGTATCAAGAGTATGAAAAATCGCCATTATCTTTTTGGTACAAATATATTATGGTAAAACCAGAGTTTTCGATTTTAAGTCAGGTAATTTCTCAAGATGAGAATGATGCTGAGAATGTTTCTCTTTTTTATGAGTACGGCGTAGATAAAAGAAATATTGATATATCTGAACCGTCCAAAGAAAAAACGATGGTAAAGTCTTTGGGGTGTGGATATTACTTTGAAGAGAGGTCTGAATCTGAACCTATTAATGCTATAAAAGAACTTAAGGAGATTTGTGATGAAAAAGGCATAAGACTCATTATATTTTCATCACCTGTACTTGAGTCAACTTATGAAGAAGCTGTATCAAAGGGGTATATCGAATTTTTAGAGGATGTTGCAGCTGTTACTGATTTTTATAATTTTTCTGGTCTTAATCAGTATACTACAAATATGAAATATTATTTTGATGCTTCACACTATGATCCATTTGTTGGTCTCAAAATAGAAGAGATAATATTTGCAGATGAGCATATATCAGATGTTAAAGAGTTTGGAGCATACATTACTAAGGATAATGCTTCGGAACTTATATCTTATTTAAAGGGAGAATAGATAGTGATTATAATAGATTGCAAATAAGACGCAGATTATCATAATAAATTCTATTCTCCACAATAAAATTAAGTACTAAAATTATTTTTTCTTGGATTTGTGTTCACTTACAATTTTTTCTATTTCCAGACATCCATCATCCCAGGAAGAGTAATAAGGATCGCCTCTGTGATCTTCTATATCGTAATATTCTTTGATTTTTTTTCCAAGGTAGTCTGAGAATATTTTGCTTCCGCTATAATTTAAATGAGAGTTATCAAACAGGTGTTTTTCCGGGATAAATCCCATATTGGCGTAATGGTGATTCATATTATCCATAATAATATTATTTTCATTAGCTATAGCTTTAAATGTGTTATAGGCTGTCTCTTCCTCATAAGTGGAGATATAAGGGGAAACTATAAGGTATAATTCAATCCCGTTTTCGTTAGTATAATCAATTATTTTCTGCAAATATGTTCTTGTCTTTTCTGTTAACTCAGCATGTTCATCAGTTATTATTTCGTTACATTCAGTTTTAGTTTTACCAAAATATGGAGTAAAACCTTTAAAACTGGCCATATCTTTATTAGATAAATCGAACTTTTCTTTATCAGTTTCATCTAATTCTGTATATCTTGTATGGCTACCAAACAAAGTAGGAAAGTACTCAGTAATTTTATCAAATTCACAACATGTGAGGATCATCTGCAATTTATTTAGTGAGAAATTCATACCATAAAGATTATCAGGCATAAAGTCGTATTGATAATCATCGGTAAAACTTGCAGGAGCGAATAAATCTAAAACAATAAGTTTGGGCGATTGAGTTTTACAGATTTCTTTTAAAAAATAATATGTTATCCAAAGTGGCTGCTCAGCTGCGCTATAATCATAACCGCTTATTCCGTAATTCTGCCAAAGATAAGCAGTGTTTACATCGCAATGTATATGACTGGATCCCATAAATACGACATCTATCGAATCCTCCGGTTGCTTATACATACATTGAGATTGATAAATTCCATGTTTTGTATGTGGAACAAATAGTTTTGTTAAAAAAATCAAAACAAAAATAGATATGATTGTAAGAATTATAAAAACAATATTTTTTTTAAAAAGACTTATTATTTTATTCATAAAAGGGCTGCACTTTCGTAATGATAATATAAATTAAAATTGCATGTATATAAATGTTGTACCTGTGTTAAGCCCACCATAGATACCGTAAATTAGAATTAGTATAAGACTTAAATATAAATATCCATATTTAATCACAGGCTTTTTATCAGAAATATATTCTGGGACTGTACATTTGGATCTGTAAGAAATAATTTCAAGTATGAAAAAGGCAAGAATTGATAATAACAATATATTAATTTCAAGCTGCGGTAGTTCTATTATTTCCAGCTGTTCTGAAAATGTTTTATCAGCATGAAATGAAGTAAGCATGGATTTTATGTACATTATTGCATGTCCAAGTGAAGATGCTTTGAAGAAAATCCATGCAAAACCAACAAGTATAAAGTTTAAAATTCTACCAATGATACCTTTAAATAGAAAATTAATATTTCTTTTTAACATATAATTTTCTATTACCGAGAAGATTCCGTGTAGTAAGCCCCAGGCTATAAAGTTAAGACCGCTTCCATGCCAAAAACCACATACTGTAAAGACTATCATTGTATTAATATATTTATGTATTTCACCATTTCTGTTTCCACCGAGTGGAATATAAATATAATCTTTTAGCCAGGTACTAAGTGAAATGTGCCATCTTCTCCAAAAATCTACGATGTTTTCTGCAAGATATGGATTATTAAAGTTACTAATAAGATTTACCCCAAATAAATTAGCAATTCCAATTGCAGTAAAAGAATATCCAGCAAAGTCGAAATAAATCTGTATAGTATAGCCAACTGCACCAAGAACAATTAAAGGCGATGAGAGAATTGAGTAACTTTCAAATATTTTATCTACGTAAAGAGCAAGTCTGTCAGCAACCATAAGCTTCATAAAGTAGCCGGTAATGATATATATAAAACTTGTACTTAATCTATTTGCATCAAATAAATGAACAGATGAAAGTGATAGATAATCATTTTTTTGTCGTTCATATTTTTCAATAGGACCACTCATAAATTTTGGAAAAAAAGATTGATAAAGAGCAAGTCTTAATATGTTTTTTTCAGCATCTATTTTTTGGTTATAAATGTCTGCAAGATAGCTTATT
>JAILEJ010000522.1 GCA_024688095.1 Butyrivibrio sp. | reverse complement strand
ATTATTCACAGCTTTATTTTTAATCTGTGAATAATCTTTTTTTTATTTCAAATAATCTATAACTTTTTCCAAATCCTCGATTATAGAAACAGAAAGCTTTTTCATCTCATCATTTGCAGGAAGAAGATCCGGCACCATGATCGGCATTAGTCCTCCAGCAGCTGCAGCTTTTATCCCATTATAGGAATCTTCTATTGCATATGCTTTTTCGGGACTAACCCCCACTTTCTGACATGCAAGAAGGAAAATATCCGGAGCCGGCTTACTTCTTGTTACCATGTCTCCTGTTATAACCTCATCGAAATATTCCAGAATATGAGCATCTCTAAGCTGGTTAATTACAGTTTCTCTCCTTGTAGATGATGCAAGTGCTATTTTTTTATTATTGCTTTTCAGATTTTTTAGCAGTTTTTCGACTCCAGGCTTCATTGGAAGTCTGCCATTATCATATTTATCATGATACATCTTAGATGTCTCTTTTACATATATATCATATGGAAATTCTTCGCCATAGGTTTCAAGCATAATTTCCCTTGTGCGTACTGCGGTTGTTCCAATACACGCATAGTATGGCTTTTCAATATCTTCTATATTATATTTGTCTGCAAGTATGAGCCAGCACTCCATGACCGCTCTTTCTGAGTCAAATATAACGCCATCCATATCAAATATAACTGCATCAAAATCCTTCATATGATCACCCAAATGTTTACCTATTAATCTATATAATTTATCTGCTTATCAGCATCATATGTATGAGGAACTTTTTCTACTGCCTTATGACCTACAGCAATTGCTATCTCGAAGATATATCCTTCCGGGAAACCAAGCGCTTTATCATAGTAGGCTCTTTTCTCACCTCTCATGGCATCGTAAATACATCCGATGATAAGATTTCCAAGGCCAAGCTCTTCTGCCATAAGTGCCATATTTTCTACAGCAATACCTGCATCAAGGGCGCTCCACTTATTAGCCTCGTCACCGCTTAGGAATATTATTGTAGGTGCTTCATAATAGAAATTATGTGTGGCATTTGTAATACCTCTAAGTGAATTCTTGTGATTTTCAAGCTCTGATAAAATTTTGTTATCGCCTTTAACTACTGTAAAATGAATCTCCTGCTTATTAGCTGCAGTTGGAGCCTTAAGTCCTGCCTCCAATAATAAATTCAGTTCTTCCTCTGTAAGCTTTTCGTCTGTATATCCGCGTGTTGAACTTCTTGTTGTTATTGCTTCCTTTACACTACTCATTTTGCCCTCCACATTAATTAAATTGCAAAAAATCTACTCTTACAATTCTAAATTACATGGAATCTTTTTACAACCTGACAAATAGGATTTTCATTATGTTATAATTAATATAAATATCAAACTAATTGCGCACAGAGGTTATAATGAACAACGACAAATTACTTATAGTAGACGGCAGTTCTATGCTCGTCACAAGTTATTATGGAAATCTTCCCAAACAGATTTTATTTGAAAAAGACGAAGAGAAGAAAAAACTCTATTACAATAAAATATTACATGCACCTGACGGAACTTATACAAATGCCATATATGGAATGCTAAGAACCATCAAAAAGATTATTGATAATCAAAAGCCAACTCATATGGTTGTCTGCTTTGATCAGACAAGAGATACCTTCCGCAGAGAGATGTATGCAGATTATAAGGGAAACAGAGGCGAAACTCCTGAACCCTTAAAACAGCAATTTATGAATATGGAAACTTTACTTGCAGATATCGGAATTGTAGTTGAATTTTCAGAGAAATACGAGGCAGATGACATCGCAGGTTCCTATGCGGCCAAATATGAAAAAGAAATTCCAACATTCGTTATTTCCAAAGATCACGACTATCTTCAGCTTATCAGTCCTTATACAAGATTGTGGCTTGTACAAACCAAACAGGAAGCTGCAGATGCCCTTATTGATACCTATTATGGAGCCTTTGGAATAGACAAAAAGGATATAAGTATTCCTGACAAGGCTTTTGAAGTTACTCCTGATATTTGCAGGCAGGAATTTGGAGTTTATCCGGAGCAGATTCCTGATTTAAAGGGAATTACAGGTGATTCATCAGATAATATTCCTGGTGTAAAGGGTGTAAGCTCAGCTGCAACACCTCTTCTTCAATACTATGGTACTTTGGAAAAAATCTATGAAGCCATAGATGAAGCCGGTACTACAGCACTTCAGAAATCTCTGACAACATTTTGGAAGGAGTCGCTTGGGATCAGCCGTTCTCCGCTAAAAGCAATGATAGAGCATAGAGAAACGGCACTATTATCCAAAGATCTTGCTACTATTAGAAAGAATTATGAAATTCATCATTCACTTGATGAACTAAAAATAAATATAAATGAAGCAGCACGTGATAACTGGTACAAAAAACTTGGTATAAAAAGTCTCTGATAAAGAGTCTTTAATACAGAATCATTGATAAAGAGTTTATATTTGTCAGTAACAAAGGTTATTAAATGAGTTTTTAATAAAAGGTCGAAATTATGAGGGGATTCAAATTTTTATCTTTAATAACAATTGATGCGTTTCTATTTCTGTCGCTGGTCGCTTGCGGCAAAACGCCCGATTTACCGCGTCCCGAGGGTGATACAAGTGTATCTGAGGAAGAAGCGTTGACCAGTAAGGTCATTTCTTATGATAACACTAGTATTCAAAAAATCGGGATCAGTATGCCTGCGCTTAACTTGGAAAGATGGACACATGACGGACAATATTTAAAAGAAGAATTTGAATCAAAGGGATATGATGTAGAAATCTTTTACGGTGATAACCTTATTGATACTCAGATCAATCAGATCAATAATCTGATTGATGATGGTTCTGATTTACTAATAATTGCTCCTGTTGATTCTGATTCTCTTAAAGAATGCATAGAAAAAGCTGACGAAAATAAGATCCCTGTTATTGCCTATGACAGGTTAATTAATCACGCTCCAAACCTTCTTGCTTATGTCAGCTATGACAACTACGAAGTAGGTAAACTACAGGCTCAGTATATAATTGAAGCTCTGGGGCTTGATAAGGGAACTAATGTAAGATATAACCTTGAAATTTTTGCAGGAGATCCCGTTGATAATAATGCAAAGGTTTTCTACGACGGAGCTATGGATACATTAGAGCCATACTTTGAGTCAGGAAATCTTTCAGTTCCATCCGGACAGACAGATTTTTATAGCTGTTCTCATTCTTCCTGGTCTTCAGACCTTGCAGAGACACGTATGCAGATTATACTTGCAAGCTATTATCCTGATAAGAGAAGACTTGATGCCGTTCTTTCATCAAATGATTCTCTGGCATATGGTGTTACCAATGCATTGCAGGATTATTATACTCCGAATAATTCAGTTATCATTACAGGACAGGACTGTGATTCCGCAATTATAG
>JAILEJ010000521.1 GCA_024688095.1 Butyrivibrio sp. | reverse complement strand
CAAAAACTATGACGAAGCTTTCAATGTAGCTCATGCAATTAAAGGTGTTGCGGGAAACCTGGCACTTACTCCTCTGTTTGATGAAATAAGTGATATGACAGAACACCTTCGTCAAAAAGAAGATATTGACTATGAACCTTTATTTACCAAAGCAAGAGAACAATTTCAGTCCCTTGTTGATTTAAATGCTGACTGATACATACCTTGGTTTCTTTATTGAAATATGTTTATCTATAATATTCTATACCACAAAAAAAAGCTGTGTACCAAATGTACACAGCTTTTATAATGTTTAAATTAGTTTTCTTCGTTCTGCTCAGCGATAACCTTATCAATATCAACAGATACAACATCACCTGTCTCTTCAGCAGCTTCTTCACTCTTTTCTGGAGCAAGAAGAGCTTTTACTGAAAGACTGATCTTTCTATCTTCTTCGTTGAAATCAACAATCTTAGCTGTAACTTCATCACCAACTTTAAGAACATCTGCTGGCTTCTCAACATGATCTTTAGAAATCTGAGAAACATGAAGAAGTGCATCTATTCCTGACTCAAGTTCTACAAAAGCACCAAAGTCTGTCATTCTTGCTACCTTACCTGTTACAGTATTTCCAACTGCATACTTTGTAGCTGCATCCTTCCAAGGATTCTCATCATCAAATTTTCTACTAAGAGCAATCTTGCTTCCATCGATACTCTTAATAAGAACTTTAACTGAATCTCCAACTTTGAATGTCTTCTTAGGATTTTCAACACGTCCCCAAGACATTTCTGAAATATGAAGAAGGCCATCTGCTCCACCTAAATCGATGAATGCACCGAAATCAGTTACATTCTTAACTGTACCTTCTACAACATCACCAACGCTTATAGACTCGAACAGCTTCTTAGCAGCTTCTGCTTTCTGTTCAGAAACAAGCATTCTTCTGTTTCCGATATATCTTCTTCTCTTTGGATTATATTCAGTTACAACAAACTGAATCTCCTGTCCTTCATACTTAGACAGATCCTTCTCATATGAATCGGATACAAGGCTGGCAGGAATAAAAATTCTTACCTCATCAACAACAACTGTTAATCCACCTTCAAGTACCTGTACAACCTTAGCTGTAAGCACTTCTTTGTTGTTGAATGCTTCCTCTATTCTCTTATTGCCTCTGTCAAGTGCAAGTCTCTTATAAGATAATACTACCTGACCATCAGCATCATTTGTTTTCAAAACTTTTACATCAATCTTGTCGCCGATTTTAACAGCTTCAGTCAAGTCGATACTGTTATCGTTACTGTATTCATTCTTTGTAAGAATGCCGTCTGACTTGTAGCCGATGTTCAGGATGATCTCGTCAGGTTTAACATCGATAACAGTGCCTTCTACAACCTCCCCTGTATGAATTGTTTTGAAAGATTCGTTGAGCATCTGTTCAAAGCTTTCTTCTGACATAATTCTGAACCTCCTCGATGATTTTCTTTGGGGTCGACGCCCCTGCGGTAATACCCACTATTTTTACCTCTTTGGGAAGATCAATCTGAAGATCCTCGAGAGTCTGAATAAAATAAGTATTGGCACATTTCTTACTGCATATCTCATACAGTTTTCTTGTATTTGAACTGTGCATCCCGCCTATAACTATCATAGCATCCACTTTAGCGGCAATTTCCTCAGCTTCAGTCTGCCTCTCTTCCGTAGCACTACAAATAGTATTCACAATATTAACATTATAGCCTTTTTCCTTAAATATTTCAATGGTTTCTTTAAATTTATTATAATTGAAAGTCGTTTGCGCAACCATGCATAATTCAGTTTCAGCATCTACAGTAAAATCACGCGCTTCTTCAGGTGATTCAAGCACATAAACCGGCCCTGATGCATAACTTACTATTCCTTCAACTTCCGGATGTTTACTACTTCCAATTACTATAATTATTTTACCATTTGCACTCTCTTTTGCTACAATGTTATGTATTCTTTTTACAAAAGGACATGTTGCATCAATAATTTCAAGTCCTTTTTGTTCCAAAGCTTCATATACCTGCCTGGTAACACCATGTGAACGGATTATTATTGTTCCTTCCCTGATGTTTTCAAGCTCTTTCTCTGATTCAATTACTTTAACACCTTTATTTTCAAGGTCATTAACCACAGATTCATTATGTATTATAGGTCCATAAGTAAATACATTTCCCTTTCCATTATCAATCTGCTCATATACCTTATCCACAGCCTTTGTTACTCCAAAACAAAAGCCTGCATGTTCTGCTAATAAAACTTCCACTAAATCTACCTTTCAAACAATTTCATCATAACATATAAATCAAAAACTTTATAGTCATAAAAACGAAAATACATTTAACATTCTATGTTTTAACAAGTTTTAGATTTATATAATTCTATTATCCTATCTGAAACTTCTTCAATAGTCATATCACTAGAATCAACAAGAATAGCATCTTCCGCCTGTTTTAGCGGAGATATTTCTCTTGTCATATCTCTGTTGTCTCTCTCAATGATATCTGCTTCTATCTTTTCAAGGTTACATTCCTGTCCCTTGGCTGTAAGCTCTTTAAATCGCCTCTCTGCTCTAACCCTTGAACTTGCTGTCAGAAAAACCTTAAGTTCTGCGTTTGGAAGTACTACTGTTCCGATATCTCGTCCATCCATTACGACGCTTGTCTCACTGGCAAGTTTCTGCTGAAGCTCAACAAGCTTTTTTCTGACATCTCCATTAGTACTACTTACAGATGCCATATTTCCAACCTCTTCAGTTCTGATAAGTCCGTTAACATTCTCTCCATTAAGATATACAACCTGAGCTCCATCCTCATATTTGATCGTAATATCAGCGCTCTGACATGTGCTGCTTATTTTCTCGGAATCTTCTTTAGGTATATTATTTTTTATCATGTAAAGAGCCATTGCTCTGTACATTGCACCTGTATCGACATATATAAATCCAAGCTTACCTGCCACAATTTTGGCAATAGTGCTTTTTCCTGCTCCTGCAGGCCCATCAATTGCTATACATTTACTCATTTTATTTTATAATTCCTTTCCTGCTGCGCTTACTCCTGCAAGATGTCCTGTAGACCATGCAACCTGTAAATTAAAGCCGCCTGTAACAGCATCCACATCAAGTACCTCGCCTGCAAAATACAGTCCTTTTTTATGTTTTGATTCCATAGTCGAAGGATTTATATCTTTTACAGAAACACCGCCTCTTGTGATAATTGCTTCTTTAAATCCTCTTGTTCCTGTAACAGTCATCTGAACATCTTTTATAAGCTTTACAAAATCCTGTCTCTCTTCTTTGGTTATTTCGTTAACTTTTTTATCGGCTGATATTCCTGATAGTTTAACCATCACAGGTATAAGTTTAGTTGGAAAAAGACCTGAGACTGCATTTTCAAAATTCTTATTTAGACCTGCTTCAAAATCTCTTATAATCCTTTTATCAAGTTGTTCAAAAGTAAGTGCAGGTTTAAGATCCAAATGTATCCTCATATTTGTCCCTGGCTCATAAAAGCTACTTGCTGTAAGCATCAAAGGTCCACTTACACCAAAGTGCGTAAAGAGCATTTCACCAAAGCCCTCATAAACCTTCTTAACCTTTTTCTTTTTTGTTTTTCCAGCGCATTCATCATTAAGTTCAGCCTTTTTATCATCCGGTATATTTTCAAGTACTACAGAAACATTTCTAAGAGAAAGTCCCTGCAGATCTTTGCACCAGTCCTCCTTAATTTCAAGAGGAACAAGTGCCGGATAACTTTGTACCAGTTTATGTCCGGATGCCTTTGCAAAAGAATATCCATCTCCGGTAGAACCTGTTGTAGGATATGAAAGTCCTCCTGTAGCAACTATAACGGCATCAACCTCATAGACATCGCCATCAGTTGTAACTACACTTTTTACCTGATCTGCCTCATACAAAATATTATCAATACCTGTATCAAAAAGTACTTTAACCCCAGCATCCTTTACTGCAAAAAATATAGCCTTGATTATATCTGATGAATGATCAGATACTGGAAAAACTCTCTCTCCGCGTTCTATTTTTAGCTTACATCCTTTTTGCTCAAAAAAATCCATGACAGCCTGATTATCAAAATCATAAATCGCGCTATACATGAATTTTGGATTTCTTATTATATTGGCAAAATAATCATTTACATCACAGGCATTCGTAACATTACACCTGCCCTTTCCTGTGATATAAATCTTTTTTCCTGCCTTTTCATTTTTTTCAAAGAGTGTTACCTCAGCTCCGCTTTCAGCTGCTGCATATGCAGCCATCATTCCCGCGGCGCCTGCTCCTATAACTGCAATTTTCTTCATAAAACCTCTAAAATATTATTCCAGCTAATCCTTTATCTTTCATTATCCTTTTTTAATGGATAATTTAAAATTGGGCCATCACTGGCAAAGTCTATTTCATCACTAAGATAAACCTGATAATTACTCCATGTATCTTCAAGCATTTGAAGATCTCTTTTTACCTCTTCCGGTCTGCGCATGCAAAGAGCTACCACAAGTGCATTTATAAGACTAAGTGGTGCTGTAAGAGAATCTACTATTGATGTCATTTTGCTCTGAGCAAGAAGGTTACATGATGAATACAGGTTCATCGGTGAATGGATTGAATCTGTAATTGAAATAACCTTTGCATTTCTGTCATTTGCAAATTCCATACATTTAAGAGTTCTCATAGAATATCTTGGAAAACTTATACCTATAATAGCATCATTTTCATCTATTCTGATCATCTGCTCAAACATCTCACTTACACTGGTAGTCTTAACAAGAACAATATTGCCACGAACCATATTAAGATAAAAATGTAAAAAATCAGCTAATGGTCCACAGCTTCTAAGCCCCACTACATAAAGAGTCCTGGCATTTAAAATAATATCGACTGCCATCTGAAAAGCTGCATAATCCATTTTCTGCATAGTATCCTGAATATTTGCAATGTCTGCATTCATAACTGATGCAAGAATTTCACTATCAGTACTATCTTTATATCTTTCGCTTGTCTGATCCACTTTACTGAATTTTGCAGAAACAACTTCCTCAAGTGCTTCCTGAAATTCAGGATATCCTTCATATCCCAGATACATTGCAAATCTTACAACCGTTGATTCACTTGTTTTTGCTTTTACACCAAGCTCTGCTGCAGTCATAAATACTGCATCATCAACATGATCAAAAATATATCCCGCAATAGCTTTTCTACCCTTGCTCATTCCGGAATACATTTCGTTCATTCTGGTTATGACGTCCTTAACTTCTCCCATAAATTACCCCAATTAAATTAACCGGCAAATGAATTATAGGCAGAAGTGAGCATAGCTACTGAATCTTCTTCCTCTAGATCATAATCACCTGTAACTGCCATACAACCAGCACCATGTATAAAAATCCACATTTTCATAAAGAGCTGTTCTGCATTTACAGCACCTCTTTCAGCTGCCTTTTTTATCTCTTTGACTACATTCTCATCTGAACCATTTACAAGATCATACATACTCTTTGTATAATCTGCAGCATCTGATATAAATAATAATCTGAATAAATACGGATACTTTTGAGCAAAGCCTATATAAGCAAGACCAAGGTCTACAAATGGTGTATCATGTGTTTTATTATAATTATTATAATAATCAAGATAATAGGCTGCTGTCTTGTCATAGACATCCTTTTTCAGATCATCCATACCATCATATATTCTAAAAATTGGCTGGGTTGAACAACCTGCTGCTGCCGCAAGCTTTCTTGATGTTATCTGATCGAAACCTTCTTTTTTTGTGATCTTAAATGCTGCGTTAACAATTTCTTTCTGAGTAATTGTAGCCTTTCTCGACATTTTTTAATCCTCCTTAAGTAACGTCTGTTATTATTTTACGAGTGCTATAATGGGATGTCAATTACAAAAAAACAATTTTTCCAAGATATTATAGTAATATTTTACTTTCTTTTAATGATTATCTATCCCATAATTTGATATAATATTATTGATTTATCATAAATCTATTTATTTTTTAAAGCTTAAGTCATAATTTTAGGAGAAAATAAATGCGTAAAGGTTTAACTAATTACGGTCAACACAAAAGAACAGTATTAGTTGTTGATGATGAACTGATAAACAGAGAGATTCTTGGAAATATTCTGGACGAAGAATACAATGTTCTTTATGCAGAAAATGGTGCCCAGGCAATCGAAATATTAAGAAATCAAAGCAGCACTATATCTATAGTTCTCCTGGATTTAAATATGCCTATTATGGATGGTTTTCAGGTTATCGAAATAACTAAAAGCGATGAATATATAAGAGATATTCCATTTATAGTTCTTACATCTGAAAAAACTGCAGAAACAAAAAGTCTTAAAATGGGTGCCGCCGACTTTATAAAAAAGCCATATGATGTTCCTGAAGTTATTCTTGCAAGAGTATGGAGAATCATTGAGCTTTATGAAGGTCGAATGATTATCAAATCCACAGAAAAAGATCCTTTGACAGGTGTTCTGTCTAAAGGTTTCTTCTTTGAATATGCTTCTTTAATGAACAGATATGACGATATTCCGGATATGGATGCAGTTGTCCTGAATTTCTTTCATTTCGGACTGTTTAATGAGTTGTACGGTTTTAATGAAGGCGACAAGGTTCTGAAAACGATTGCTAATGTTGCTTCAGAGTATGTTTCCAAATATCACGGTATTATATCTCGTTATGATGGTGATATCTTCTATTTATATATGGATCATCATGATTCCTACAAAGAGCTGGATAAAGATATCAAAAAAGAACTTGAAAAAAACTTTAAGAATCATCATGCTCATGTAAATATTGGTATATATCACAAACCTCAGGACGAAAACAATCTTAAGGTTGCCTTTGATAAAGCAAAAAGTGCCTGTTCAAAAATAAAATATACTTATCAGAATTCAATTGCAATATACGACCAGACTCTTCATGATAAAAACGTTTATTATGAACAGCTTATTCATGATATACATGATGGTATTGCTGATAATCAGCTTAAAGTATATCTCCAGCCTAAATATTATATTAAAGATGATGTTCCACGTCTTGGTGCAGCAGAAGCCCTGGTAAGATGGCAGCACCCTAAATTTGGTATGGTATCTCCAGGAGATTTCATTACTCTCTTTGAAGAAAATGGACTTATACAACTTGTAGACAGATATGTCTGGAACGAAACAGCAAAAGCAATTAGAAACTGGAAAGACACGTTTGGAAAGGCAGTTCCTGTTTCTGTAAATGTATCACGTGTTGATATTCTTGATCCAAATATTGTTGAAATCATAAAATCAATTGTAGATAAAAATGGTCTCTCTTCATCTGATCTTCATTTGGAAATAACAGAATCAGCATATTCTTCGGATATGAAACAGCTGATTGAAACTGTATGCAACCTTCGAAATGAAGGATTCGAAATAGAAATGGATGATTTTGGATCTGGTTATTCATCACTTAATATGTTAACTTCTCTTCCAATCGATGTACTTAAAATGGATATGAAATTTGTTCGTTCCATGGATACAGATCCAACAAGTTTCAAAGTAATAAAGCTGATACTGGAAATTGCAAACTTCCTGTCAGTACCAGTTGTAGCAGAAGGCGTTGAAAATGAAACCCAGTATAAAATGTTGAAGGATGAAGGCTGCGATTATATACAGGGCTACTATTTTTCAAAGCCACTTCCTAAAGATGAATTTACAGAACTTCTGAAAAAGAGTTTGTAACGCAAAAAACTTCGTAACCATTTAAAACGGTTACGAAGTTTTTTTATTCAACAACATACATTGTCCACATTTCTTCAGAATATCTTTCTGTTACCTGTTCAAGACTCTCATTACTATCAACTATCATTTGAAGAAGTGCCTCTTTATTATCATGATCTGCCGCATATACTATCAGTTTTTCGGCACTGATAATAGTTTCATCGGTTATTTCTTCAGTATTTCCCTCACTAACATAATAAGCTTCCGGATACGATAATATCTGATCTGTCAATCTCCATACATTATCTGGAGTTGAATCATTAAACATAATAATAACAGGAATATCAGAATTTTCCTTAGCATATGTAACCCGCTCTTCTGCTTCAGGATATAAAAACAGAACATTTTCATCAAGCAGGATTCCTTTTATATCAACAACCAAAAGAAGAATTGATATACAGACAAATGATGCCATTTTAATGAATTTATATTTTTTCTTAACAAGCATCATCAAACATTCCTGTAATACAAAATCCAGTCCCATAAAAACAAGCATTATGATTATTCCATATACAGGCATCTCATATCTGTTAGATGTAGCTCCAAGAAGTAATGCTGTTTTGGCAACAACAAGAAAATAACATATTACGGATAAGAGCAATATGCAAATTGATGGCATTACCAACTGCACTTTTTTCATTGAATCACTGATATTCACAGATAATGAAACTCTTGCCCCGGAAGTATTATCAAGAATTTTTCCGACAATCTGTATTATTACTATCAGAACTATAAACAATAATAATAAGGATTTAAACATACCTCCAAAAACATAGTCCTCCAGAAGCCCTAAAAAGAAAGATATCCTGGTAATAATATTACCGCCATCAGTAAATGCTTCTACCGCTTCCTGTCCTCTGTAACCATGGAATATCTGTGACAGACATGCTGTATAACTAAGCACTGCAAGTATAAGTGAAGCAGCACAACCAGCCACATATATCAATGATTCTGCCAGCCTTTCTCTGAAAGAAAGTGTTCTAAGTCCGCTCCTTCCCATAGCCGTCACATCAACCTTTTTCCTGATAAACATATTGTAGAAAACACTAAAAAAGCCAATGAAAACAAAAAATAT
>JAILEJ010000520.1 GCA_024688095.1 Butyrivibrio sp. | reverse complement strand
CGTGCAGATATAATAATTGAGGATGCAGAAAATCACGCACAGAAGATTGTTAGGGATGCAGAGGCTGAAGCAGATGAAATCAGAAGCGGAGCTGCTGCAGAAGGTGTGATTATAGAAGAAACCCATATATCAGATGACGATGATAATACGGTAGATGGTGAAATTACTGAAGTAGAATGGGAAGAAAGCAAGGATTCTGCTACAGATAAAAAACAGGATAATAAGTTCAAAGGCAATAAAGATAAGAAGAAACGTAAAAACAGATAGTTTTAGAAATATAAAAATATGGCAGATGAAGAAAAGAAGAGCACAGGCGATATAAGAAAGCCCACACTGGAAGAACTAAAGTCTGAACTCAAAAGAGAAAAAAATAAAAAAGAATATAGCAAGGTATTTAGGAATACAATTGTAATCCTGATTGTTGTAGCAGCTATAGCAGTACTTATATCAAGCTTTTTTATCACCGTATTAAGGGTTACAGGTGATAGCATGAGCCCAACGCTTGATTCAGGACAGATACTGATAGCAAGCAATAATAAGGAGTTTGAGCCAGGGGATCTCATAGCATTCTATTACAATAACAGAATACTTATTAAGAGAGTTGTAGGCTCACCGGGAGATTGGATTAACATAGATGACGAAGGAAACGTATACGTTAACGGAGTCTTGCTTGAAGAGGATTACATAACAGATAAGAGTCTGACACCTACGGATCTGACATTTCCATATCAGGTTCCGGAGAACAGATACTTTGTATTAGGGGATCACCGTAGTGTATCAATAGATTCAAGGTCCACAACGGTTGGATGTGTTTCACAGGAACAGTTAATAGGAAAAGTAGTATTTAGGGTTTATCCGTTTAATTTATTCGGAAAATTATAAGGGGAATAGGGACAATGCGCAGGATAGATGAAAATCGTGCGAAAAAGTACATAAGAAAGCACAACCTGTATAAGAGATGGTTGTCAGTAGTTGTTGTACTGGCGCTTCTTACAGGAACACTCACAATGTATTTATTAAGGGAGCCAGCTACAGCTGTTACCGAGCAGGCGGCAGTTGAAGATGTTGGAATGGTTATAGATTCAGAGGCTCTTGGAATTTCTTCTGAAACAGAAAGCGTGACTGAGACAGTCAGTGATGTATCAGATAGCACAGAAGCTGAAGTTTCAGAGACAACTTTGGACACAGCTTCAGAAGAAACAGTAGCTGAAACAACAGATTCAGTATCAGAAGAGACAACATCTGAAACAGAAGCTACAGAGGAAGTAAGTGGCGGGGATACAGATTCTTCTGATGAGAATGCAGATAGTACAGCTGCAGTATCAGAGACTGCAGATTCTTCTACAGAAGTTTCTGATAGTACAAGCACATCATCAGAAGTAACAAATGAATCAGATGAATCAACAGAAGTTTCAGAAGGGGACAGCAGTCTATTATCAGAAAGTACTACAGATAGTAGTGAAATAAATTCATCAAGTGATATCGCATCAAGCGGTATCAGTTCAGATCTACTTGCAGACAGCAGTACAGAGGCGTCAAGTGACAGCAGTACAGAGGCGTCAAGTGATAGCAGCACCGAAGCGTCATCTGACAGTAGTGCATCAGCATCAAGTGGATTATCAAGTGAAGAGGCTGTATCAGGGATAATATTCACAGCCAAATTCCAGTTAACAGACGGTTCATCTATTGCAAGTGTTGCAGATGAGGAACTCACAATAGAAGAAAATATGAACCTTACAGAGTCACCAAAGAGTCTTGAAGGTTTTGATTATGTGCGCGCTTTAATAAATGACACAATTGTAATAGCTATTACAGCAGTTACAGATGAAAATGGTGCAATATCTTATACATACACAGATGATGAAGATAATACAGTTGCAGTTACAGAAGATACAACTGTAATATTTGAATACAAGAAGAGCGGAACTGAAGAATCAGTAAAGACTGAGTATACATATGAAGATGATAATGTAAGTATCACAGCAACTATCAAGAAAGCAGAAGCTATTCCTGATGGCGCTGAGCTTGTTGTAACACAGATTACAGCTGATACAACAGGATATAATTATGACGCATATATGGATGCTCTTAATAATAACGAAGAGACAAATGCTGAAGAGTCAGGCGAAGAAGTATCAGATACATATACAGATGAGAATACTCTAATGTATGATATTGCCTTTATGTACGATGGCACAGAGGTTGAACCTGAGAATGATTCTGTAAGTATTAGTTTTGAATTTAAAAATAAACAGCTTTCAAGTGAACTTGATGCAGAATCAGCTGAAGATGTATCTGTAATACATCTTCCTATTAAGGATGAAGTAAAGGAATCATCAGAAATAACAACTACTTCAGAAGCAACAGAAATTACAGCAGACGATATTGAAGTTAAAACATTAACAGAGGCAACTACTGAAATTACTGAAGAAGGAGAGAAGGTTGAATTTAGTGAAGACAGTTTTTCGGTATTTGTTTTTGCTTCTGGAACAACTCAGTCTAATACCTGGAACGGAAGTAAACAGATTACATTAAGAGATTTTTCTTCAATTTCCTCCTTATTCTACTATTCAATTGTTGCTAATGAACTAACATCTTATGGACATATTGAAGGAAATGTAAGGACAGGTACTTATTATACAGATACGAACGGTTCTGTATTTAACAATGGCAATGACCGAATAACACAGAATCCTATTACTGAGATTGATGTTGTAAAGACTGTTGTAAACGGAAGTGATGGAACTTTTACTTTTAGATTTTATGATGAATCCGGAAATACTGTTGGATCAGAGTTCACCATTAAAACAAGCGGATTGACCGGAACCAAGAAAATACTTAATACTGATTCCACATATTCGGATATCTTTACGGCACTTAATGCAGGAACTGTTTTATATGTATACGAATTGGATAACAGCGGGAATCCCGTAGCAGATGGAGATTCAGCCGGAGATTATACTGTATCCTATTCTTACAGTGATATTTTGGGATACGATAGTTCTGAAATTGCCAATGATTATGAAAGTAACTATATCGGAGAGTTTGAGTCCCTTACTGGAAGCTTGCTGGAGGTTGGCAATAACTTCTTTGGAACCAATAAAAACTTCGTAGGTGAAAGCTTTGGAACATTATCCGGTAAACCTTCAAATTATTATTACTTTGGAAGTGATGCTGATTTCTGCGTTCAGAATGTTACCAGCGGTATGTTTACATACGTGGAGGGATTAAAGGCTACTATTGCTTCAGACCTTGAAAATGCCAAGGATGTATCAGTTGCTCTTGCAGAAGCAATGAATTATGAAACCGGAAGTGATACCACAGAAAATTTGGTGAATGTAATAAATCTCGTATCCACTACAGGAGTTCTTAGCACAGATCTTTCTGCTGCAAACTTTGCTTCACCGTATATAAGCGGACTTTTATCAAGTGATCAGTATTTGCTTATAAACATTGCGGTGGATGAGTCCAAATACAGCAGCTACAGTATTGACGGGCAGAGCCTGAATTTCGATAATAAGAATCCTCAAAACGGATATACGGATTTAGCTTCACATATTATTTATAACTTTGTTAATTCCTCAAGAAACGCTTCATATACAGGAACTGTTAAGATAACAAGCTGGTCAGACGGACTGCTTCTCGCACCTGCTGCTACAGTAGATCAGACCGGGGCTTATTTCCAGGGTGAGATTATAGGAAACATAGTTTATCACGGAAACGGTAATGAGCTTCATAAGAAAACAATAGTAAGTGAGAAGGCTGTAACAGTTAATGTATATAACACAGCAGAGGGTGGAATCACTGTTTATAAACAGATTGATGGAAGCCCGGCCGGTTCTTCCTATGATGGTAAGTTTAATTTTATCATTGAACAGTATAAGGGAAGCGGAAACTGGAGTGATATTACAAGTTCTGTATGTTCAGGCGGATTGACAAATACCTATGACTGTGCAACTGGACTTAGTACTGTAAGTATACCTCTTCCTTCTCTTTCAAAGAATAAAACTACTTACTTTAGAATTAAAGAAGATTCATCTACCACAGTTAAAGGTATTGATAATGATGAAGATTATATTTACATAGCAGTTGTAACGGACAGCTCCGGTGATGTTTCATCTATCAGGTACTACAAAGTAGACGGAGACTATAAATATCTTTACAGTCCTGACTACTCTATTAATAAGAGTGGTGCTACTGAAGTTACAGTAAGTGATGTTGCATTTAATAATACTTCATCAACTACCGAGATTACCGTAACCAAGACCTGGTCAGGCGGTGATAAGTGGGCATATGTATATGCCTATGTATGTGGAAGAGCAAACAGTACAGATATAAATGGAGTAGTGGTTCAACTTTCTGAAGCTAATAACTGGACTGTAACAGTAGAGGACCTTCCTGCTTATACAAACTCAGGAACTCCGATTATATACAGAGTTGTGGAAATAGGACAGATTGTTAATTCTATAGATGAAATAGAATATGACTCAGACGGAAAACCTTCCAATCTGCTTTATGATGAAAATGTAGCCGGAACTTCCAGTGATGAATATGAAGGATACAATGCTTCATATTCTACAGACTTAAGTGATGATGAAATTGCCACAGCAGCCGGAACTACAATAGATAAGGTTACAGGTCCTGAAAGAGTGGGAGCTGTGGGAGAGACAAGTGGAACAGTTACTATAACAAACACTTATAATTATTCAAATATAACATTATCACTATTTAAATA
>JAILEJ010000515.1 GCA_024688095.1 Butyrivibrio sp. | reverse complement strand
ATAATATTTGCCTAAAGTTCTGTCTTTTAGCATTTTATTCATTATGGTAGAACCTTGAAGACTTTTACCACAAATTACCATTCCGCTTGTATTTCTATCTAGTCTGTTGCAAATTGAAGGTTTAAATGATGCAAGACTTTTTATATCGATTTCATTATTATTTAAAAGATAACCAATAAACCACTCATTTAGTGAATAATCTGATGCAGATGCCTTTTGAGATAAAATACCGGCCTTTTTATTGATTAGCATAATATTTTTGTCTTCATATATAACATCCATATTACCGATTTTATTAAATGCAGTAGAAAACTCATTATCTTTAGAAGCAATATTTTTAATATTATTAGAAACTGATTTATTTGAAGAAAACTTATCATCCTTTAGATAAAAAGGATTAACAAATTTATTAAATGTATCATCAGAAAAATATATTTTTATATTATCCCCAACAGATAATTTTTCTTTACCGGTACATTTTTTGTCATTTAGTACAATATTCTTTTTTCTAAGCATCTTAAAAATGAAACCTGATTCCGCATTAGATAAAAAATTCACCAAAAACTTATCTAATCTTTTTCCCGCTTCATTTTGACTAATTATAATTTCTTTCACTATGATATCCTTAAATAATTATTATAAAGAAATGGATTTTAATATATGTGCACAAGTTTCTGTTGTACCTGCTACCCAGGCATCTTCAATTGCTTTAGGATCAATACCTGAAGCTGCTCTCATTGCTTCAAGCTGATCAAGGCGTGCGCAGAATTTATCTATATCATTGAATACTTTTACTGTATATGAGGAATATCCACCTTGGGATATGCAAGTATGAATGTGTTTCTCACATTCTGCAATATCTGTTTCCTTATAATCAGTATAACAAATTACATTTTTTTCAAGAACTGTTGCAGCACCTATATGATAATTGGTTTCATAGGCAGTCATTTCGAGTTCATATGAAATATATAATCCGCCCTTATGAGCTTCTATCTTTTTATATGATTCCTTTTTAAGCACACCAGCTCTTAAGTACATAATCATATTTACAGCACTCCATCCTGTTGGAAGACAACCTAGTGCTGCAATTATACTAAAGGCACTTTTGTTTGATTTATATATAATTAGACCAACAATAAATATACCAATTGTAATAACAAGACATATTATTGTTCTTATAATACTAAACTTTCGTGCGTATTCTATATAACCAAATTCCCCTTTATATGCTTTCTTCATATTACTCCTTTATAATTTTTATATGATTATTTAAACATCCTGTTGTGTATTTAGTAAATTATCAAGCTCTACTTTTGTAAGCTCTCTGTACTCTCCTGGTTCTAAGTCTTCATCTAATTGCAGACTTCCCATAGATAATCTTCTCAGAAAGACAACTTCATTTTCTACAGCTTCAAGCATTCGTTTTACCTGATGAAAACGGCCTTCATGAATTGTAAGTAAAATAACTGGATAACCATTTTCATCATCATCTGATAAGATGCATTTAGCAGGTAATGTCTTTTTATCATCACCTATATCAATTCCATCTTCAAGCTTTTTAATATCTTCTTCTGTTATTGTATTTTTTAGATGAACTTCATAGGTTTTATCTACATGCTTTTTAGGTGATAAAAGATTATGAGAAAGCTTACCGTCATCTGTAATAAGCAGCAGCCCCTCTGTATCTTTATCAAGTCTTCCAACAGGTGAAAGGTTCTTACAGTTTTCATCAGCTAATAAATCTATGACAGTTGGTGTAGGACCCTTTTCTCTTGAAGATAGAACACCTTGAGGTTTATTTAACATAAAATAATGATATTTAGAAAAAGATATCTCTTTTCCGTTAAACATTAGTAAATCTTTATTTTCGTCTACATGGAATTCTGGTTTCAGTACAACTTCTCCATTAACGGAAACCATTCCATTTTTTATTTGTTCTTTTACCTGCTTTCTTGTTCCATATCCAAGATCACATAATAATTTGTCTATTCTCATATATTATCCTTAAAAAAATCTGAGACCGGAGATATATATTTCCGGTCTCAAATATTAAATAACTTATCAAAGTAAATCTAAATTAAGAGTATCATCATCTTCCTTTTTAGGAGGCTCTGAAACTTGTGCTGCCTGAACACCCTGAGGATTAACTGAAGGAGCAGCTTCAGGTGTAGGAGGAATCAGTGCTGACCTATTAGATTTAATAGTTTCACTATAACTTGTAAGTGCTGTAATAATACTTTCATTATGTGAATTTGTAGTATCAATTGCCTGATTCAAAATATTATCTACATCTGATAATAAATCATCTGTATACTGAACTGCGGCCGATCTCATTTGATTTGCTTCTTCAGTTGCTCTATCAAGTATTTCCTGTGCCTGTCTTGCAGCCTGAGAAATAACTTCATTAGCCTGTGCATAAGCCTGTTGCATAATTTCATGATCGCTTATAAGCTGTGTTGTTTGCTGAGTCGCTTTATTTATGAGATCCTGAGCCTTAGCCTTAGCATCGTTCAAGATTGCTTCTTTGTTATTGATAATCTTCTGATATCTCTTAATTTCTTCAGGTGTCTTATTTCTGAGTTCCCTTAGTAAATCATCAATTTCTTCTTTATTAACAATAATGTTGGTCTTTGAAAGTGGTGAAGATTTGCAGTTATCAATGTAAGTTTCAATTTCATCGATCAATTGCTCAATTCTACTACTCATTCTGTAGTTCCCCCTTGATTTTCATTATGTATATAACCATATTTATCATATAATGCACTGGCAACAAATTTTGGAACGCATGGATAAATGTCGCCATTATAACTGGCAATTTCTTTTACTGTTGAACTGCTAAGATATGAATATTTTAAATTGGTTGTGAGGAAAACAGTATCTACCTCATTGTGAGAAAGCTCTTTATTGGTTTGAGCTATTTGTAATTCATATTCAAAATCCGTTATAGCACGAAGTCCCCTTATTGCAATATGAATCTTTTTATCTCTACAATAATCAATTAAAAGACCATTATATGAATCGATGACAACATTTGGTATGTCTTTAGTTGCCTCTTTTAACATATTAACACGTTCATCAAGCGAAAACAATGAAGTCTTTGCTGAGTTTATCATTACTGTGACAACAAGAGTGTCAAACATTTCTGAAGCTCTTTTAATAATATCAATATGTCCATATGTTACAGGATCAAAACTACCAGGATATACTGCTGTTTTCATAATATAACTATCCTCTTATCTATTTTTTTATCTTAAGTACAAGGTTTTATTATAGCTGATTCAGTCCAAAATATCCATATTAATTATAATTGAAATTCAATAATTTTAAAGTGAAAAGTTATTTAACTTTAACTTTGCATTTTGCTTTCTTTTTGCTGCCATCTTTTGCTATGCAGGTTATAGTAGCTTTTCCCTTGCCAACAGCTGTAACATAACCATTCTCATCAACAGTAGCAACTTTTGTATTACTGCTCTTCCATTTTACTGTTTTATTTGTAGCCTTTTTAGGTTTTAATGTTGCCTTAAGTTTCTTGGTAGTGCCAACTGTCATTGTTAATTTTGATTTGAGCTTTATCGAAGTAACTTTAACAGCTTTCTTTACAACAACTGTAACATTTATACTTATGGAACCATATGAAATAACGATTTTAGTTTTTCCAACTTTTTTAGCTTTAATGATTCCATTACTGTTTACTGATGCAATCTTTTTATTCTTACTCTTATATGATAGTGATGATACTGGTATTTCGTTTCCTGTTGTTGAAGAATAAGTTACAAGCTGATATTTGTTTCCTACATATGTTGTTACTTTTTTCTTTGCTGCAGTAAGGCCTGTTATGCTTGAAACTGTTACAGTACAGGTCTGTCTGAATGAGCCATCCTGAGTTTTTGCAGTAATAACTGCAACACCATCACTTACAGCAGTTACTGTACCTGCAGAATCAACTGTTGCAACATTTGTATCATTACTTCTGAAAGTAACTTTTGGATTTGTTGCATTTGCAGGAGCTACAGTTGCAGTAAGAGTCTTTGTAGTACCTTTATCAAGAGTAATGGAAGTATCACTAAGTGATAAACCTGTAACAGGAACTGCGCTATATGCTGTAGTGCTATTATAGTCTTTGTCACTTATAGG
>JAILEJ010000510.1 GCA_024688095.1 Butyrivibrio sp. | reverse complement strand
TATAGTGTATGGTTCAGATTTTGATGTAGGGCGACTTGTGAATAGTAGGAGGCTGATTTGAATCCTAAAATATTAGTAATAATCCCTTCATACAATGAAGGAGAAAATATAGTAAAAACGGTAAATAATCTAAAAAACTGTGGAACTGAGCTGGATTATCTTATTATAAATGACTGCTCAACTGATAATTCAGAGCAGATTATGAAGGATAATGGCTTTGAATATGTAACTCATCCTATAAATCTTGGTATTGGTGGTGGGGTTCAGTGCGGATATAAATACGCACTGAAAAACGGTTATGATATAGCAATTCAGCATGATGGTGATGGACAACATGATCCAAAATATATAGAGAAGGTTATTAAACCTCTTGTGGATGGGTCTGCTGATATTACCATTGGTTCAAGGTTTATTGAGAAGGAAGGCTTTCAGTCATCAGCTTCAAGGAGAATGGGAATTAATTTTCTCAGCTTCCTAATAAAGCTTGTATGTGGAGCGGATATTAAGGATGTCACAAGTGGATACAGGGCAGTAAACCGCAAATATATTGAGTTTTATGCCAATAATTATCCAAGTGATTATCCGGAACCAGAAGCAATTGTATCTGCAAAGCTTAGCGGAGCAAGGATTAAAGAGATACCTGTTATTATGAAAGAAAGAGAAAATGGAGTAAGTTCCATTAATCTTAAGCGTTCAGTATACTATATGATAAAGGTTTCACTTTCAATTCTGATATGCAGGCTTTCAAATTGGAGGAAAATCTGATGACTATATATCTTCGTGTTATACTCGCTTTTGTTGTTCTTGCATTTATTATTATTATGCTTGAACTTATTAGCAGAAGAACTTTATCACTTAAATATTCTCTTTTATGGCTTCTTGTATGTGTTGTTCTTATTTTGCTTGTTGCCTTCCCAAATCTTTTGGGAATAATTGCGCATATATTACACATTGAGCTGCCAATTAATGCCTTGTACCTTGTAAGTATATTTATTCTTATGCTGATATCATTGTCTCTTACAGTAATAGTATCAAGGCAGACTGTACGTATCCGTAATATGGCTCAGGAAAATGCACTTATGGAGCGCAGAATCAGAACAATAGAAAAGTTATTAGAAGAAAAAAAGGAAGAGAAGAAGTAAAATGAAATATACAAATAAAGATCACACATTTGCAATCTGTGCTTATGGTGAAAGTAAATACCTTGAGGAATGTATTAAATCAGTTAAGGCACAGACTATAAAGACTAATATAATAATGGCAACTTCAACGCCAAATGATTATATTAAAGGGCTTGCCGATAAATATGAAATTAAACTTTTTATAAATACAGCAAAGAGTAATATAGCAAGTGATTGGAATTTTGCTTATAAAAATGCAGGAACAGATCTTGTGACCATTACTCACCAGGATGATATTTATAAGGAAAGATATGCGGAAAGCGTTATAAATAATTTTAATAAAGCAGCAAAACCGCTTATAGCATTTACAGATTATTCCGAACTTAGGGAAGGTGGAGTAGAGGTATCAGATAACAAGCTTTTAAATATTAAGAGAGTTATGCTGTCGCCTCTTAAAATTAGAGGATTTTGGAAATCTAAATTTGTAAGAAGAAGGATTCTTTCATTTGGTTCTCCAATATGCTGCCCTTCCGTTACATTTGTAAAGTCTAATCTTCCGGATGAAGTCTTCAAAGTCAGATTCAGAGGAGGTGTAGACTGGGAAGCATGGGAGATGATAAGCAGGTTGAAGGGCTCTTTTGTATACTGTCCGGAAATTCTTATGTCTCACAGAATTCATGAGGAATCAGCTACTACTACTATAATAGCAGACAATGACAGGACCAAAGAGGATTTTGAGATGTTCTGCAGATTCTGGCCAAAGTGGATTGCAAAGATTATAGAACATTTTTATAGTGACAGTGAAAAGCAGAATGAATTGGACTGATAATTATGATTAATAGATTTATGTTAGGTTCTGGAACCGACAGAAAAAAAGATTTTATATGGAATATGCTCGGAAGTGGCATATATGCAGTGGCAGCCGTACTGTTATCTTTCCTTACTATCAGGATAGTAGGAGAGGTACAGGGCGGTATTTTTGCTATATCGATAACTTTAGGACAGCTCCTTATGTACATTTCATATTATGAGCTTAGAAACTATCAGATAACAGATAGTACAGGAGAATATGAATTTAAGGATTATCATATGACCAAGATCATACTTAGTATATTAATGATGATAATAAGTGTGATCTATATTTTTGTAAAAGGCTATTCCCCATACAAAGGATTTGTAATATTTCTTATGTGCTTCTACAGGATGACAGATGGATATGCTGATGTATATGAATCTCAGCTTCATAAGAGCGGCAGACTTGATGTTGCCGGAAAGTCCCTTGCAGTAAGGACAACAGTTACAACCATAGTATATTTTGTAAGTCTTATAATTACTCATGACATTATGCTCTCTATGATATGGACTTGCATTAGTGCTGTAATATCTGTTATTGTTTTTCTGATAATGCCGTTTAAAAGTATAATTAAAATTGGATTATCATCAGATTTGAATAAGATAGTATCACTTATAAGGAAAGCGTTCCCGTTATTTGTAGCTATGTTTCTCTGGTCATATCTTCTTAGCGCAACGCGTATAGCGATTGATGCTAATATGACAGAGGAGTATCAGTCCTATTATCAGATATTATTTTTGCCGGTATCTGTTATAAATCTTGTTGCAGGATTTATATTCAGACCTATATTGGTTGATTTGACAGATATGTTCAAAAATCATGAAATGGTAAAATTTTATAAGCTTATAGGCAAGAATGTATTTCTTGTATTTGGTTTTACAGGAGTATGTATGCTTGGGGCATATATTATTGGAATTCCTGTATTGTCAGCTTTGACGGCATGCGACCTGAGTGACTATAGACTTTTACTTGTATTTCTGATATTTGCAGGTGGGATAAATGCAGTATCAATAATTTTGTATTATATACTTACAATTAACAGAAACAGAAGAGCCATTATGGCAGGTTATATAATCGCAGCATTATTTGCATATTTTTCATCAGATTACATGGTTGCTGCAAACGGTTTATGGGGAGGTGCATTAAGCTTTCTTCTTACAGCGCTTATCCTTGTATTGATTTTCCTTATAGTTGTAATTTATATGGGCAGGAACAGAGACTAATGAGACAAAGAGATATTAATGATATTGACAGAGTTATTGCTGGCTATATTTTATCAAGTGATGAAGCTGATTACAAAGATATAATAAAATATGATCAGAGAGATGAAGTAAGAGATGCCTTATCCGGTTATAGAGAGAGTACTATTTCCTGGTATGATATAAAGCCTGATGACAATGTACTCGAAGTAGGTGCTTATTTTGGAGCACTTACTGGAAAACTTCTTGATATGGCTGGACATGTTACAGCAGTGGAATTTTCGGATTTTCATGTCAGGGCTTTAAGAGACAGGTTTAAAGGCCGTAATAATTTTGATACATATAAGTCAGAGATTATTGAAGATGACGATGAGAATATAGACATAGATTTGCCTGGAAATTATGATATTATTATTTTTCATGATTTTCAGGATGATTTTGCATGCCATATAGAAAATGACAGAATCAGACTAAAGAAGATTCTGGATAAATATATGTCCTTTCTTAAAGAGGATGGGAAAGCTCTCTTTATTCTGGATAATCATTTTGCAGAGGAGTATATACCTGTTCCCGGAAGAATTAACTCAGAAGCTGACAAGCTTGTATGGAGCTGGTCTTATAAAGATATAGTTTCATTTATAGAGGAGAATGGATTTAATTATAAGTTTTATTATCTCCTTCCTGATTATAGGTATGTATGCGATGTATATACAGATGAGGAACTTCCAAATTCTGAGAAATGGGCTTATTTAAAGCATGCCAGTATAAATGGGCATATAACCGGAATATCAATTGATGAGAAGATGAGACTTTCTAATTATATTTCAAATGGATTCTTTCCGTTTTATGCAAGGTCTTATGTGGTAGAGATTACAAAGGGTGGAACACTTTCTGAAATAAAGTCTGTTCATATAGATACAATAGAGAGACTTACAGATCATCCGCAGGCCCCGGTATCCTTTGATATATCTTCCATGGACAGAGACGATAAGCTGATTGATAAGGTAAGGGCGGTTCAGATAGAACTTCTAAGAGAGCTTAAGAGGGTGTGTGATGCCAATGGTCTTACTATCATACTTATATATGGAACGCTTCTTGGTGCAGTAAGAAATGGTGGTATGATCCCTGGAGATGATGATATAGATGTTGCGCTCTCTAGAGCAGACTATGATAAGCTTATGAAATTGCAGGATCAGTTTGGAGAAAAATACTTTATGCAGACTCCATGGAACGATAATGCTTTTTTTGGTGGCTATAGTAAATTTAGGAACAAAGAAACTTCCTGCATATATCCTCAGAACTGGTGGGTCGATTGCTGTGAAGGAATAGGTATTGATATATTCCCAATTGATTATCTGTATGAGGATGAAGGCAGGGAATTATCAAGGCGCAAGAAGATAAGATTCTATCAAAGGCTTCTTTATGCCAAGGCTTATGGATATTTTGACAGGCACAAGGATATGGAGCTTCTTGAGTGGAAATCATATAAATATATGGGAAAGCCATTTGGAAGAGAAAAGCTTGCAGATAAGCTTTATGAATATTTTACAGCAGCTGGAATATTTGGTGATGAAACTTCTTCAAAAGAAGATTCTGATAAGATACTAGAAAATTCTGAAGATAATAATTCTTCAAACAAGAAATCAAAAAGTAAAAAGAGCGGCAGAAGAGTAGGAATCTGCAGCCATTATATGAACAAAAATTTTATGATCTTAGATCATGATGAAAAGGTATATAAGAAGCTTATAAATGTTTCCTTTGAAGGTATGACCTTTAAGGCTCCTGCTAAATGGAGAGAGGTCCTTGAAAAGAGATATGGAGGAGGATTTCTTGTCTCTATGGGATGGGATGAGAATAAATGGAGACATGGTTATTATAGCGTTGATGTTCCTTATCAGGTTCAGAAACCTCATTTTAGAAATATGACAAAACCAAATACCGGAGGAAGACCTGCAGTATTATTTGGTGACAGATTTGTATTTGAATCCTATATGAAAGATAATGGGAAAACGGCAAAGCCGGTTCTTATGGTTGAGATGCCGGATATGTGGGCCTCTCTTGGCCGTCAGAATCTTGAGGCAAAGAAAAAGGAAGATGATGGTGAAGACTCCTCTTTCAAAATATCTGACAAGCTTTATAAGGATATAAAAGTTATTTCCTGGGATGATTTCCAAAAGGAATCTGTACCGGATATGTATCCTGTTATTGCAAGTATGGATATGCATGGAACCGAGGAGATATTAAGATCAGCAGGTATGGAAGAGTACTATTTTTATATAGTAGACAGAACCTGGCTTCATAAAGCTAATCCTGCTAGTATTTATAATGAATACTATAGGTAAGTATTGTGGGAGCATATAATATATGGGCAAAAATTCAGCTACCCGAAAATTAAATAGTCAGCTTATATTGGTACTGGGATATTTATATCTTGCTATTCCAATGCTGATATTTACTGTTTTTTGGATGAAAGCAGTATATTCAGTGCTGCTTGCACTTATAATTCTTTATAGCCTGTGGAATATTTCCAAAGATACGGGCAGAGATTACAGAAGAGAAGATTACATTGTAATGGATAAGAAAGCAGTTACTGTCATGGTAGCTGCACTTATCGTTATTGTACTTTGGGTATGTATGTCTGGTGTAGGAAAGCTTATGTTTCAAAACAGCGACCATATGACCAGAAATGCAATATTTGAAGTGCTTGTAAATAGGGACTGGCCTGCTATTGGAAGAAGTGATGAGGATATTCCCGACAATGTTTACGGACTTGTTTATTACATTGGATTCTGGCTTGTTCCAGCCCTGTTTGGTAAGGTGTTTGGAATCGGCGCAGGTTTTGTATTTCAGGCAGTATGGGCAGTAATTGGAATATCAATTTTGTTTCTTCTTTTTTGTATCTTTAGAAAGAAAATTGTATTATGGCCGCTTCTTGTTTTTATATTTTTTGGAGGACTCGATATAATAGGGTTCTTTTTGGCAGGTCATACAGGAGATGAATTTACGTGGTATTATCATCTTGATAAATGGATGCAGGTACAATCTGAAGATGAGATTTCTTCTTTTACCACGCAGCTATTCTGGGTATTTAATCAGGCTCTCCCTGCATGGATTCTGATGATGCTGTTATTTATGCAAAAGCGTAATAAATATATAGCATTTATTGTTGGTATAAGTCTAATATCTACGGTTCTTCCTATTGTAGGAATGTTTCCGTATATTATCTATGTAATGTATAGAAATATCAGAGACATAAAAGCTAAAGAGGGAAAGTATAAGTTATCGGACATTTTTTCTGTTGAAAATATTCTTGGCGGAGGAGTTCCAGGAATAATAAATCTTATCTATATGCTTGGAAATACATGGGGAGAGAAATTTAATCAGATAATCAGAGGATTAAATATTCAGAAGATAGCACTTTTGATTGTTGCTATAGGAGCTGTTGTAGCTATAGTAGTGTTAATTGTACTTATCTATGGCAAATTTATCTCAGGAACAAAGGCCTCGGCTATACTTCCTTATGCGCTTTTTGTAATTGGATTTATCGGTGCATTTATTATATTTGTATTTGGCGATATGTTTGGAATACATATAAAGACAGCAGAGCTTCTTGGTAATAACAGGTTATACAGAATTTATATGTATGGGGTATTCTATATTCTTGAAGTGGGGCTATATCTGATTTGCATCTTCTGGAATAGCAGGAAGAATCCGCTTTTTTATATAGCTGCTTTATGGATATTTGTATGCCCTATGATCAGAATTGGTAAATTCTCTGATTTTGGTATGAGGGCGACTATTCCGTCACTTCTTGTAATATATTATCTTCTGATATCAAGCTTTGAAAGATATTACAAGGACAGGAAGAGAATATTATGTATAGCGCTTGCAGTAATATTCCTTATAGGATGTCCAACAGCTTTGTTTGAAATGAACAGGTCTGTATATAAGACAGGCAAGCGCCTTAATAAGGGAAAGCCTGTTTACGCAGAAACTTATGAAGAGACAAAGGTCTTTTCCTCTAAGAATTTTAGAGGAAAGCTTGATCAGAGCTTTTTCTATAAATATATTGCTAAAGAGCAGGAAATTCGAGAATAGTTATAAATCTTGAGGAGTATGAAAATGGATAATTTTAAATTATCAGAAAAGATAGATAGAAAATTTGTGGTTAAAATATTACTTTCCATCTACCTTTTATGGATGATGTTAAACAACTTTACACATTCTTCGCTTTGGGGAGATGAGTGGGTTGAATTTATGGTATCCAAGAGGCCTATTTTAAATGGTGATATGTATGAGAGAGTTCTTTATACCTATCAGCCACCTATATATAATTGGGTAATGCATTTCTGGCTGGAGCTTGGAGACTCTGTTGCATGGTTTAGATTCTTTAACATTATTCCTGGAGTGATTACTCTTCTGGCTGTATATAAGAGTATAAAGAAGCTTATCGGTGAGAATGCAGCACTTATTTCAACATTTGTATTTGGTTCTATGTATCAGTGGATTTATTGCGTACAGGAATGCTCTGAGTATTGCATTATGGTATGCTTTCTGGCATGTGCGCTTTACTTTTTTATAAATGCTATTGAAGATGGCAGGGCAAGGGATATGCTCCTTATGGTAGCGATGTGTATTGGCGCTATGTACAGCCAGTATGGTGCGTTCTTTGTTGTAATGCCGCTTCTTATCATCTATATGGTTCACGTTCTTTTTTCAAAGGATAAGAAAAATATCATAAACATGCTTATAACATATCTTGTGGCGCTCATAGGCTTTGCAATTCCTTTATATGTTTTTTATGCAAAGATTCAGCTTGCAGGAAACGAGGTTGGAGACCATTCAACTATAGAATTTGGTCTGTCACAGCTTGCTCACCTTTTTATAGTATTTGGTGGTTTGGTTGGATATTTCCTTAACATAATTCAGTATAAGCTTTTATATATGGTAATTGCTGTTGTTGGACTTATTATTGCAGGTTGCGGTATATATCTTATTGCCAAGGGCAGATTGTCACTTATTAAGAAATATCTTGTAATTGGATATTTTGTATCCTATGTAATGTATTATGTTTTGGTAACTGTGCAGATATACGCGATGATGCATCCTGGTCAGAGTAGTGGATATTACAGCAGATATGGATATTTCTTCCTTCCATATACAATTATCACTTTTGCAGTAATCATATATGAGATGCTTAAGTTGCTTGGAGAGAGGGCTGGATGTGCAAGAATGATTCTTACAGCCATTTATTGTGTTTTATTCTTTTTTGGCCTTCCGGGTATTGTTAGTAACTGGGATAAGTCTTACGATGATCAGGCTTATCAGGTATGGCTCTCTAATGACGGCTTTAAGGAGACAACCTATAATCTTGGAGCAGCAAGATATACCTATAAATATTATAAGAAATATGTCTCAGAGGCAGATTATACAGGGGAAGCCGTAAGAGATATGAACATGGATATAGATGATCTTGATGAGAACAGCTTCTGGGTATGGGAGAGCGGCTGGGCTGATTACTATACCTTTGATGAAATATTAGACAAAGCCAAAACGGAAGGTTATGATATTACGGTATATTTTGATGCAGAGACAACCAAGCTTGCGCATTGTGTTAAAATTAAATAATAAATGTTTAAATCATTTATTATGGGGTAATTAATAAATTGGTTTTGGGGGTAAAATGGAAATTTCGTATTTACTTTTTTTGCAATATGTAAGGACAGTTCTTGGAGGAATATTTGATTCATTCTTCCTGCAGATATCAGAGTGGGCGATGGTATTTCATACCATGCTGCTGATGTCTGCCATATATTGGTGCGTAGATAAGCGTACGGGTCAGAAGATGGCATTGAATGTCTCACTGGCTTGTACGCTTAATCAGGCTATAAAGAACATATTTAAAATAGACAGGCCCTGGGTTATAAGTAGTGAAATTACTCCTGTGGAGGCAGCAATTGCCGATGCAGGTGGATATTCATTTCCAAGCGGTCATACAAGCAGGGCATTTGCAAATTATGGCGTTTTAGGAGCAGAGTGCTTTAAAAAGAGGAAGTCATCAGGCCTTAATTTTGCTTTGAGCATTTTTTTCTGGGGATATACGGCTTTAGTGATGTTTTCCAGAAATTATCTTGGAGTTCATACTCCAAAGGATGTTCTTGGTGCACTTATACTTGGAATAGTTGTACTTGTAGCAGTTGATAAAGTACTGCAGTTTGTGGATAAAAGGCCGGAGTTTGACATAGTAATGTGGATAGCAGGATGTCTTATATGCTTTGTACCTATGCTAAAGCTTGGATGTCAGACTAATGCTGGCTATGGAATAGGTCTTCTTACAGGATGGATTATCGAGAGACGTTTTGTGAAGTTTGAAGAAAATGGCTCATATCTGGAAAAGGTTGTAAGATTTATTATTGGAGGGGCTATTCTTGTATTTCTCTTAAAGAGTCTTGCGCCATGGCTTTGCCTTTTTATGGCTTCCAAATATGCAGGATTTTTTGCAAATTTTGTTAGTTCAATTTATGTAATGGCTCTTTATCCATTTGTGTTTAGCAGGGCTTTTGCATCTGCAAAGGGGCTTGGAAGATTATGGAAATCTGCTCTTGCAGTAGTACTTGCGGCCACCCTTGTAATGGGGATGAGTGCTGCGCTAAAGCACAGACATGATACAGAGGCTACTGTGGAAGAGGTTACTTCTGATGAACAGGTTGTGGAAGCGGATTTGGAAGCTCAGACAGTTGATGTGCAGATGTCAGAAGAGGCTTCAGATCCAGGTTCTGTTGTGATTGCGCACAGGGGATATTGCGGAGAGTATCCGGAGAATACAATGGCTTCTTTTAATGGGGCACTTGATATTGGGGCAGATTTTGTTGAGACTGACGTTCAGATGACAGCTGATGGTGTTCTGGTTCTTTATCATGATGATACTCTTTTACGGATAACAGGTGATGAAGGGGCTATTGCAGATTATACTTATGAAGAGCTTCTTCAGAAGGATTTTG